>NZ_JBSHAQ010000001.1:441990-475935 GCF_053611585.1 Streptomyces sp. NPDC054794
CCGGGGGGCCGGGGGTGCGGGGCGGGGGGGTGGGGTCGCCGCGGCCCGCCCCCTTGCGCCCTGACCCCCGCGGGGGGCCCCCCCCCCGGGGGGGGGGGGCGCCCCCCCCCCCCCCACCCCCGAGGGACACCCGGGTGGGGACTTACGCCCCGCTCTCCCGCAGCATGTCCTCACGCTCGACGATCTTCACGCGCTCGCGGCCCTGCGGCTCGCCCAGCGCCTTCTCGGCGGCGTCCAGGCGGTACCAGCCCTCCCAGGTGGTGAAGCGCACGTTCCGCTCGGCGAGGAAGGCGTCCACGGCCTCCGGCTCGGGCGAGGCGGGCGTGTGCAGACGGCCGTTCGCGTGGTCGTCCAGGAGGTTGGACACCGTCTCGTTCGCGTCGCCCTTGGTGTGGCCGATCAGACCGACCGGGCCGCGCCGGATCCAGCCGGTGACGTAGGTGGACTGCAGGTGCGCGCCGCTCTCCTCGACGACCCGGCCGCCCGCGTCCGGGACCGTGCCCGAGTCGAGGTCCCAGGGCAGCTTGGGGAGCTTCTCGGACAGGTAGCCGACGGCGCGGTACACGGCGGTCACGTCCCAGTCCTTGGTCTCGCCGGTGCCCTTGACGTTGCCGGTGCCGTCCAGCGCGGTGCGCTCGGTGCGCAGGCCGACGACCCGGCCGTCCTCGCCGAGGATCTCGGTGGGCGACTCGAAGAAGTGCAGGAACAGCTTGTGCGGCCGGTCGCCGACGTCGCGGATCGCCCAGTTCTCCAGGGTCTTGGCGACCATGTCGGCCTGCTTGTTGCCGCGCCGCGTCTCGATCGAGCCCGCGTCGTAGTCGATGTCCTCGGGGTCGACGATGACCTCGATGTTGGGGGAGTGGTCCAGCTCGCGCAGCTCCATCGGGCTGAACTTCGCCTGTGCCGGGCCGCGGCGGCCGAAGACGTGGATCTCCAGCGCCTTGTTGGCCTTGAGGCCGTCGTAGACGTTCGCCGGGATCTCGGTCGGCAGCAGTTCGTCCGCCGTCTTGGCCAGGATGCGGGCCACGTCGAGGGCGACGTTGCCGACGCCGAGGACCGCGACCTTCTCGGCCTCCAGCGGCCAGGTGCGCGGCACGTCCGGGTGGCCGTCGTACCAGGAGACGAAGTCCGCGGCGCCGTACGAGCCGTCGAGGTCGATGCCGGGGACGGGCAGGTCGCGGTCGGCCGTCGCGCCGGTGGAGAAGATCACGGCGTCGTAGAAGGCGCGCAGGTCGTCGAGGCTGATGTCCGTCGGGTAGTCGACGTTGCCGAACAGCCGTATCTGCGGCTTGTCGAGCACCTGGTGCAGCGCCGTGATGATGCCCTTGATGCGCGGGTGGTCGGGGGCGACGCCGTACCGGATCAGGCCGAACGGGGCGGGCATCCGCTCGAAGAGGTCGATGGACACACCGGGTTCGGCGGCCACCTCGGACTTGAGCAGGGCGTCGGCGGCGTAGATCCCGGCGGGGCCGGCTCCGACGATGGCTACCCGCAGGGGGCGCGGCATGATCAGGTTCCCTTCGAGTGATGACAGGCGACTCGAACGGGAAGCCTAAGCTAAGGCAGACCTAAGTTAGTACGCGGGTCCGATCTATGACCTCATAAGGCGATCTTATGAGGTGTGGACCGGTGGACATTGGTCGTGTACATGCCCGACGCTTTCCCCGAGGCGCGGAGGTGTCCCGCCCGGGACGGACGACCGGCCACGACCGAGGGGTGAGAGCGTGGGTGGACATGCGGAGACGACCGTCGCGGTGACCGGCGGCAGCGGGTTCGTCGGCAGCCATCTCGTACGGCGCCTGCTGGGGCGGGGCTACCGGGTCCACACCACCGTACGCTCCCTCGTGAACCGGGCGAAGGTACGGCCCCTGTGGGACATGCAGGAGGCCTTCCCGGGGCAACTCACCCTCTTCGAGGCGGACCTGCTGGCCGAGGGTTCCTTCGACGACGCGCTGCGCGGGTGCTCGGTCGTCTTCCACGTGGCGTCGCCCTTCTTCATGCCGGAGAAGATCGTCGACGGCAGACGGGACATGGTCGACCCGGCCCTGCTCGGCACCCGCAACGTACTGGCGGGCGTGGAGCGGACGCCGACCGTCACGACCGTGGTCCTCACCTCCACCGTGGGCGCCGTCTTCGGCGACTACGCGGATGTCCTCGCCATGGACGACCAGGTGCTCTCCGAGCGGTACTTCAACACCACCAGCACGGTGGAGAACAACCCCTACCACTACGCCAAGACCGTCGCCGAGCGTGCCGCGTGGGAGGCCGAGGCCGCCCAGGACCGCTGGCGGTTGGTCTGCGTCAACCCCGGCCTGGTCCTGGGCCCTTCACTCACCCCGGCGTCGGAGTCCGGCAGCCTCTTCCTGCTCGACGAGCTGTTCAAGGGCTACTTCTGCTACGGCGCCCCGGACTTCAGCTTCACGACCGCGGACGTACGGGACGTGGCCGACGCGCACATCGCCGCGGCGGAGAACCCCGCGGCGAAGGGCCGTTACATCGTCGCAGCCGAGACCATGACGTCCTTCCACGAGATGTCCAGCATCATCCACACCCGCCACCCGCGCGACCTCCGCCTCCCGCGCACCGCGCTGCCGCACTGGCCGGTACGGATCCTGGGCCCCGCGTTCGGGCTGACCCAGGACTACATCCGGGGGCACCTCGGTATCCGCTTCCGGGTAGACAACAGCCGCGGCGTGCGCGAACTGGGCCTCACCTACCGGCCGATCGAGGAGACCCTCCTGGACCACTACGAGAGCCGGCGCACCCGGCGGAGGTGAGGCCCGGGAGGGGTTCCGGCCGTGGCCCGCCTCAGGCGGGGCGGATCACTCGCTGGATCGCCGACTCCCCGGCGCCGTAGATCGACTCCTCGCTGATGGACGATCCGGGGCCCGGCGCGTGGATCATCATGCCGTTGCCGGTGTACAGGCCGACGTGGTTGTGGGTGTCGAAGAAGAAGACGAGGTCACCGACCTCGATGGTGGCGAGCGTGACCGGGGTCCCCGCACTCGCCTGCTCGGCGGCGCCGCGCGGCAGCACGACACCGGCGGCCCTCCAGGCGCCCTGGGTGAGGCTGGAGCAGTCGTAGGAGTCCGGCCCGGTCGCGCCCCAGACACAGGGCTTGCCGATCTGCGCCCGGGCGAAGACGAGCGCCTTCATGGCCTTCCCCGCGTACGCCGACGGGACGGGGGAGACCGCGGCGAAGCCGCCGGTGTCGGTCAGGGGAGCGGCTGCCGCGTAGGAGCCGGTGTCGGTCGGCGGGGCGGGGGTCGCGAACATCCCGGTGTCGGTCGGCGGGGCGGGGGTCGCGAATGCCCCGGAGTCGATCGGCAGGACGGGGGCCGTGAACGTCCCGGTGTCGGTCATGGGGGCGACTGCCGTGTAGGAGCCGGTGTCCGTCAGCGGGGCGGGGGCCGTGAACGCCCCGGCATCGGTCAGGTACGCGGGCGCCGCGTACGCCCCCGTGTCGGTCAGGGCGCCACCTGCGGTGAAGGAGCCCATATCGGTGAGGGGGTTGGCCGCCGGGAAGGCCCCCGTGTCGGTGAGCGGGTTCATGCCTGTCGTCATGCCCGTCCACGCCCCCGTGTCGGTGAGCGCGCCGCCGGTCGCGTAGGAGCCGGCGTCCAGGACCGAACCGGTACCGAAAGAGGCGTCCGCGGTGGCGGGCGGGAAGCTCGGCTGCGTCGGCAGGGAACCGGTGTCGAACGTCCCCGTCATGGTGAGGGCGTCCCGCGCCGTCCACGTGTCCTGGGCGGGCGGCGCCTCGATCGCCGCGACCGGTGCACTGCGCTGTACGGCGGCCCGGCCGAGGAGGTCACGGGCCGCGGCGAGCTTGCGCTGGTTCCGCTCCTTGGAAGTGGCCGGCGAGGGCCGACGCGACTCGGCGGCGGGCGCGGACCGTGAATCTCCGGCGGCCGGCTCCAGCTCCCGCCGCGGCTCGGGCACGGCGGGCAGCGCGGCGACGGGCCGGGCGGTCAGCTCGGCGCGCGGGCGGCCGGTCAGTTCGGCGACGGGGCCGCCGGTCAGCTCGGGCAGTTGACGGCCGCCGCCTGAGGCGGTCAGCTCCGGCAGCGCGAGCTCGGTGCCGGGCAGCCCGTCGCCCAGCGGTGCGGCGGGGCGGCGCTCGGCCGGACGCTGCGGCATCCGGTCGGTCGGCAGGACGGCGGGAACGGTCGGACCCAGCTTGGCGCGGACCCCGTCGAACCACTGTCGGGAGATCGCTTCGAGCGCAGGCTCCGAACCCCCGCCCGACCGCTTGCGCAGCGGCACGCCGCGGCCGCGTGATCCCCCCGACATGGCACGGGTGGCGTTGTAGTTCCCCGTGGCGTTCTCGGCCTGGTCGTAGAGGGTGTTGATCCGCTGTCGAACCTCGTCGCGGCTCTCCGGCGCCATGGGAGACGTACTCCTTCCGTACTCCGCCTACCGAGTTAGCTGTCGGGTTCGGGCGGTCGATTCCGGAAGGCGTGCCCTACGGCCCAGGCCCTGTGGGGCGTTGGGCCGATTCACCCCAATGTCGGTTGGGTCCCCGGCTCCGGTCGTCCCACGGGACACCGGACTCGGCGGAGGCCACGCGGCCCGGCGTGGTTCGCCGGGAGAAGCCGTGCGGCCTGGCGTCAACCTAACCAACTTGTGTCCCTCGTGTGAAGGTTGAAGTGCGGAATGTCCGATACGTAATTGTGATGTTCGCTCGGAGGTTCGGTGCCCGAGCGTCACTCACCGGGACAATTCCCCCTGTTGGGCAGAGGGGCTCCGGCCGGCGGGGCCGTGTGGTTCAGAGTCGTACGACGACGAGCGCGGCGTCGTCCCGCGCGCCCTCCGGGGACAGCAGATCGCGCAGGACGCTGTCGGCGAGGATCTCCGGGTCGGACTTCCGGTGGTGGCCGAGGGAGTCGGCGAGTCGGGCCAGCCCCACGTCGATGTCCTCCCGGCGCCGCTCGATCAGGCCGTCCGTGTACAGGGCGAGGGTGGCGCCGTCGTCGAACTCGATCCGCGCCTCGGACCGCGGCCGGGGATCGGGGTGGGCGTCGAGCGGCGGATCGGTCGCCCGGTCGAGGAACTCCACCCGGCCACTCGCGTGCACCAGGACGGGCGGCGGGTGGCCGGCGCTGCTGTACCGGACGGTGCGGGCGTCGAAGTCGATGAACGTCGTGACCGCCGTGGCCGATTCGGCGCCGTCGACCACATGGGCGTAGCGGCCCAGCACGTCCAGGGCCTCGGCGGGGCCGGCGGCCACCCGGGAGGCGGCGGTGAGCGCGCTGCGCAACTGCCCCATGACGCACGCCGCTTCGAGCCCGTGCCCGACCACGTCGCCGACCGACACCCCGACACGGTTGCCGCCGACGAGGTCGACCAGGTCGTACCAGTCCCCGCAGACGTTCAGCGCGCCCACCGCCGGCCGATACCGCACCGCGGCCCGATGGTCCGCCACCTGCGGGCGCGCCGGCAGCATCGCCTCCTGGAGGGCGAACGCCACCTCCCGCTCGCGGGCATGGGCCTTGCGCAGCCGGTCGTTGAGCTCCTGCAGTTCCCGCGCACGCCGGTACAGCTCCGCCTCCAGGACCCGGGCCCGGTCGCTGTCGGTGCCGCCGCGCGCTCGGATCAGTTCGGTGACCTCCTCCACCCGGTGCACCAGGAGGACGACCTTCCCGTCCGGGCCGAGCACCGGCTCGTTGACCGGGCTCCAGTAGCGCTCCTCCCAGTGTCCGGGACGGTCCGGCAACTCGACGTCGTACCGCTGCAGGGCCATGGTGTCCCGCTCCCCGGTGGTCAGCACGCGCAGCAGCGAGGCCTTCAGAGTGCGCATACCGCTCGCGCCGCCGTCGTTCGGATTGTCGGGGAAGACCTCGAACAGATGCCGGCCCAGCATGTCCTCGCGCTTGCGCCCGGACACGCGCAGGAACTCCTCGTTGACGTCCGCGTACACCAGGTCGGGCGTCAGCAGCGCCACCATTCCGGGCAGGGCCTGGAACACCGCCCCATAGTCGATCTCCGCGTCATCCGCCATGACCTGCCGCCTCACGAGCACCGGTACCCGCACAGTTTCCCACGAGATGGGGTGCGCGGCGGGGGAGTGTGCACCGGTTGCCCGCCCAGTTCGGGAGGCGTCAACTGGAAAGGAGGACTACCAAGGAGGCCGACTCATGGTGGGCACGGACAGCGGTCCTCTCCGCGTCCCCGACAACGGCGACGTCGGCAGGGCCGGGTCCTCCTGGTATCAGCGCCTCAATGCCCAGGTGGCCCACCTGCAGGGTCAGCTGAACAAATTCGTGAAAATCCGTCGGGCGGACCCGGGCGGAATGAATTCCTGGGATGTCGAGGTCGCGCACAAAATACACCTCCATCTCAAGGCGGCCCGGGATGCTCTCAAGACCCCCGGATGGCGGGGCTGGTGCAGCAGGATGCGGGGCGCGTCCGCCGACCGCGCCCTGGCCAATGTGCACGAGGCCGAGGTCGCTCTCCTGCGCATAGCCCCGGACGCGGAAATCTACACCAAGGGGCTGTACGCGCTGTCGCAGGCCAGGATTCACCTGCCGAGGGACGACGCCTGCACCAGGCGCTTGAAAGACGCCCTGACCCACACGAAATCCACCGAGGCCGACGCGGGTCTCCGGGAATTGGCCGCCCTCACCCTGCACGCCGCTTATCAGGCGGAAGAGGCGGAGCGGGCGAGGCTGCGCAGTTTCACCCAGATCGTGGTCGTGGCCGCCGGAGCTCTCGCGGTGATTGCGGTCGGTCTCGGAGTGTGGGCGGGTTTCGATCCGGAGGTTTCTCAACGATTCTGTTTGGCGCCGGACGAGAAATCCCCGAATTCCGCCCTGATCTGCCCGCTCGGGAGTCCGAATAAATGGGGGAATGGTTTCTTTCTCGAATTCATCGGAATGTGCGGGGCGGCCGTCGCGGGCGCCGTCTCGCTGCGGGACGTGCGGGGGACCGCGGGGCCCTACCACGTCGCGACCGGGCAGATGATCCTCCGGCTCCCGGTCGGCGCCGTGGCCGCGGCGGTCGGCATCCTGCTCATGAGCGGTGCGTTCTTCCCCGGCCTGAGCAGTCTGGACACGTCCACGCAGATCGTCGCCTGGGGGTTCGCCTTCGGCATCCTGCAGGAATCCGTCACCCGTGCCGTCGACCGGCAGGGGCGGTCCCTGCTGGACAACATCAAGGGACCGGGCAGCCGGCCGACGGGCCCGGACCCGCCCGAGGCGCCCCCGGCGGGGTGAGCACCCGCCCGGGGCGACCCCTCGGGGTGAGCCGCGGCGGCACACGGAGAACCGGTGTGGTGCCTCCGTTTCCTGTGAGGTTGGCATGAATCCGCGAGGCGCTTGAACACTCCCGTGTCCGGCTCCGTAAGAGACGGGGGATTTCCATGCCGAGCCGGCCACGAGACCAGGGGTACTTCCGTGGGACGCAACAGCCGCAGACGCCCGACGGGCGCACGACGAGTGACCTTCGCAGCGGTCGCACTGATGCTGGGCGGAGGGGGGCTGATCGCGGCGAACGTCTATGCCTCCGCCACCGAGGGCGGCTGGGACCAGCAGTCCGCTCCGAACGGGAACGACCGGGTCCTGGCCGCCGGAGCCGCCACGATCTACTGCCCGGACGTCGGCAGCCAGTTGACGACGGTGCCGGACGATGCGAGGGAGGAGGTCGACCGCGAACTCGCCCTCCTCGACCAGCAGATCGCGGCCGCCTACCAGCAACTGCAGCAGGCGGCACAGTCCCAGCAGCAGGACCCGGGCTTCGCCGACGGCTCGATCATGAACCCGCTGAAGGAGAAGCGCGCCGCGACGATCGAGCGCATCGGGGTCGCCATCGACCGGGTGGGGGACCGCCCGGACGGGCTGGAGGCCCTCGCGGACTGTACGTTGCGGCCCTCGGGCAACCAGAGCCAGGGCGACGCCGGCCAGCCCCAGGGCGACGGCCAGTCGGGCGCCGCCACCGCACAGCCGACAGGTGACGGACAGCCCACCGGCAACGGACAGCCCACCGACAACGGTCAGTCCGGTGGCGGCGGCCAGGGCAACGGCGGCCAGTCCGGCAACGGCCCCGTGGCCGCGGACTACGCGGACATCACCAGCGTCCAGCCGAACGTGCAGAACCCGCCGCAGCAGCAGGACGCCTCCCGCGGCACCTTCAGCTCCTCCTGCGGCGTCAACAAGGGCGGCCTGTTCAACTCGGACAACGTGATCGTCGCCCCCGGCGTCACCAACGGTGCCCACCACTTCCACGACTACGTCGGCAACCAGGCCAACAACGCCTTCGCCAGCGACGACGACCTGGCGAACGGTGACACCAGCTGCGCGGACCAGGGGGACAAGTCCTCGTACTACTGGCCCGTACTGCGGCTGCAGAACGGCACCCGCGAGCGGGACGCCGACGCCCCGGGCGGCGGCACCGAGGGCAACGCCGGTCAGATCGTCACGCCCAAGCAGGTCACGCTGACCTTCCAGGGCAGCCCGCGCGGCAAGGTCACGGCCATGCCGCGGCTGCTGCGCATCATCACCGGCGACGCCAAGGCGTTCGTCAACGGTCCCGGCAACGCCAACGCGTCGTGGAGCTGCACCGGTTTCGAGGACCGGCAGCTGAAGGACAAGTACCCGCTGTGCCCGTCCGGCAGTGACGTCGTGCGCACCTTCCGGTTCCAGAGCTGCTGGGACGGCCGGAACATCGACAGCGCCAACCACCGCACCCATGTGGCGTTCGCCGACGGCAACGGCAACTGCCCGAACGGCTTCGAGGCCATCCCGCAGCTGGTGCAGCGCATCGTCTACGACGTCGACGCGCCGAGCCTCCAGGACGGCGGCCGGACGTCTGCGCTGTTCGCCGTGGACTCCTTCCCCGAGCAGCTGCACAAGCCGGTCACCGACCACGGCGACTTCATCAACGTCTTCGACGAAGACCTCATGAACAAGATGGTCGACTGCATCAACTCCGGCCGCACCTGCGGCTCCGGCGCCGCACCGGACCCCAGCGAGGAGCCGAGTCAGGAGCCGAGCAAGCCCGGCGAGGAGCCCAGCCAGGAGCCGAGTGACCCGCCCGCGTCGGCCCCGGAGACCTCGCCCACCGGCGACGACGGGTCCGCTCCGGGCGACAACGCGACCGAGCAGCCCACCGAGCCCCCGGCCGACACCCCGGCCACGGAGCCGGAGAACCCCGCCCCCACCCTCGCCCCCGCCACCTCGGAAGCCCCGCGGGTCTACGCGTCGACCTCGGCCGCCGGGACGAAGGGCGGTTCGGGCAAGGGGACCAAGGAGGACAAGGGCGACGGCAACCAGTCGGCCGGGTCCGGCCAGGACGGCGCGGGCAGCGTGCCGCCGGCCGACCAGGCCGGCGCGAACGCCCCCTCCGCCGCCGCGGAGACCGAACCGCAGGCGGTCCAGGGCGGACTCGCGGAGACCGGGGCACACCTGTGGCCCGCCGCGATCGGGGCAGTGCTGGTGACAGCGGGCTTCGTACTGCTCCGCCGCATGGGACGCCGCTCCGTGTGACGGACGCGGGCCCGCGCAAGCCTTGAGGCCGCGGTCAGGAGGGCGGCGACCAGCCGTCGCCCTTCATGACCGCGGCCTCACCGCTGATACGGACGACGACCGTCCACCGATGTGACGAGCCGGGGCTCACGCCATGCGCAAGGTGCGCTTGGCGAGTTCGTACGCGGGGAGCATCGCCTCGTGCTCCGCCGTGTCCATCCCGCCGAGGTGCAGGACGACCGGGCCGTCCGGGGTGGAGACGGCGAGGGCGCGCTCCTTCTTCTTCTCGTCCAGGAGCTTGCTCGTGTAGACGTACTCCACCTCGACGCCAACGAGGCCGCCCGCCTTGACCGTGCGGTAGTGCTCGTCGCTCGTGTTGTCCTCGGCCGCCACGAACGCCCGCAGCACGGAACGCGCGTCGGCGTTGCCCGGGGACCCGGTCCACACCCGCAGGAAGCCGATGTTCCCGGCCGGCTTGGCGTCGATCTCGCAGGCCGCGGTGACCGGGCCCTGGTGGAGGATGGCGTCGGCGATGTCGGAGGCCAGGTCGTCGTCGGACCCGCTCGCGCCCTTCGAGGCCGGCGTGCTGTCGACCGCCTTGGGCTTCCAGCCCTTGGCCACGTCGAAGGTGACCGGAAGCTCGCAGGCCGAACCGGCGGCACCGATCGCGCCGCCGCTCGGGGCGGTGGCCGCACGCGCCTTCCCGGAGGCGTCCGCCGTCCGCGAGGCCTTCGCGTCCCCGTCCGGCGCCGCCGTGCATCCGGCCAGCACCCCGGCCAGCACCAGCACGGGAGCCAGTGCGCCCCGCACGGTCCGCAGCCCGAACACCATTGCGATCTCCCCCCATCGGTCCAGGTGGGACACTGTATCCGAGGCCTGCGACACCGCCGTTCGAGTTTCCGGGCGGCCGAAGCCGGAGGCCGTCCCGCGCCCCGGGCACGGCCGCCGTTTGCGGCGGGACGCGGCGCCACGGCAGGGTGCGGGTGTGGCTACCTTGCTGATCGTTCATCACACGCCCTCCCCCAACTGCCAGGCGATGCTGGAGGCCGTGGTGTCGGGCGCGACGACACCGGAGATCGAGGGCGTCAAGGTCGTACGGCGCGCGGCCCTCGCCGCGACCGCCTCCGACGTGCTCGGCGCCGACGGCTACCTGCTGGGCACCCCGGCCAACCTCGGCTACATGTCCGGTGCCCTCAAGCACTTCTTCGACCAGGTCTACTACCCCTGCCTGGACGAGACCGGGGGCCGGCCGTTCGGCTACTACGTGCACGGCGGCAACGACGTCACGGGCGCGGTGCGGGGGATCGAGTCCATCACCACGGGCCTCGGCTGGCGCCGCACCACCGACGCGGTGACCGTGACCGGCGAGCCCGGCAAGGCCGACATCCAGGCCTGCTGGGAACTGGGCGCCACGGTCGCCGCCGGGCTGATGGCCTGAGCAGGCCTACGCCCACCGCATGCCGAGGTCGGACAACTGCCGTTTCCGCTCGGAGGTGAGCGAGGAGGCGCGCACCCGCTGGTTGCTGATCCAGGCGCCCAGCTTGATCTGCCGCCGCTCCCGGTCCGCGCCCGCGCCGACGACGACGCTCTCCACATGCTTGCGCGGCACGCTCAGGTGGCCCTCACGCTCGTAGAACTGCGCGGCGGCGGCGAGAGCGACCGCCCACTTGTCGGCATGCGACACGCGCGGCCGGGGGAGCTCGGCCTCGGCGGCGGGCTCGATCCCCAGGACGTGCTCGCACAGCCACTGCTGGCCGACGGCCAGCCCGTCCCAGCCGAGGCGCTGCGCGCGGACCCACCGCCCGAGATCCTCCCCTTGCCTCACGGTGTCGCCCGGCTCGGTGGGCAGGGCTCCGCCGTCCTCCAGATGGAGCCGGGTGAGGTGGAACCGGCGCTGCCACTCCACCGGCCAGGCCGGACACCAGGCGGGGTCGATCTCGTCCAGCAACTCGCGGCGCTCCTCGGACAGCGCGCCCGCCGCTTCCTCCGCCATGGCGTCATCGGCGCTCCCGGCGGCCCGACGGGCGGCGGCGCGCTGGTTCTTCAGCCAGATGCCGAGCCGGAAGCCCTGGTGGGTGGCGTCGTGCGGGGCCAGCAGGTGCCCGTGTTCGGCCGCCCACGCGCGGGCGGCGGCGAGCCCCTCCTCCCAGGAGAGGTCGAAGTGGGACCAGACCATGCCGAGTTCGTCCAACTGGCGGGCGCGGTCGTCGTCGAGGGAGCCGCGCGTGCGCAAGCGGCGGGCGTCGGCGATCCACTGCCCGAGCGGGAACCCGGCGAGCGCGCCCGGCCACCCCTCGCCCTCCGCCTCCTCGCCGCCCGGCACCCGGAACGTGAACGGCACCCGCAGGTCGCCGTGCACCCGGGTGTAGAGGGCGGCCGCCTCGACCCCGCGCCGCCAGTGGGCACGCTCGGGGTTGATCACGCGCAGCTCGATGAACGCGGCCAGCAGCGCCGGGTCGCGCGGTGTGGAGAACCTCAGCAGCGCTTGCGCGGGGGCGCTCACCCCCGGCAGTTCGCCCCCGTGCTCCTCGCCCCGCTCGCCCAGGACGCGGCCCTTGGGGGAGCGGCTGGGCGCCTGCGGCTCGGCCAGGCGCTCCACGATCCGCGCGTCATGGGCGCGCAGCGCCTCAAGCAGCCGGGCGAGTCCGGCGTACGCCCGGCTGGTCAGCATCGTGTCGGGCGTCTCGCCCGGCCCGAGCAGCACCGGCACCACCAGCGACGCCGTCTTGCCCTCCCCGGGCCGGATGCGCAGGGCCCGCCCCACGGCCTGGACCAGGTCGGGCATGGAGCCCCGTACATCGGCGAAGTACACCGAGTCGCAGTGCTTGGTGTCGACGCCTTCCCCGAGGACCTTGACCGAACTCAGGAACGCCTGCTCCGCCGGGCCGCCGTGGTGGGCGAACGCGTGCAGGACGCGGCGCCGGTGCGCCGGCGCGTGGTCGCCGCACAGCCAGTCCGCCCAGACCGCCTCCGGGTAGCGCCCCGGGTCGGCGGCGTGCAGCTGTGCCGCGACCGCCGGGAGCCCGGCCGCGAAGGCCTCGGCCTCCCGCACGAGGTGGTGGAAGACCAGCGTGCGCCGCAGCCCCTCCGCGCCCGCCGCCTTGACCAGCGCCGTCTGCAACGCGGCCAGCCGCGCCCCGCGCACCTCGTCGGTACGGCCTTCCATGCCGAGCAACTGGGCGGCCTGGAGCTGGGTGTCCGTGACGTCGACGCACACGACCTGGTACGGCGCGCAGATCCCCCGGTCGATCGCCTCCGACAGCGTCAGGGTGTGACAGCGGGTCCCGAACGGGCCGTCCGGATCGTCGTCCATGGAGGCGACCAGCTCGCCGGGCGCCCCCGGCTCCTGCCGCTGGTCCTCCTCCGGCTGCCACAGCCGGGGCGTGGCCGTCATGTACAGCCGCCGCAGCGAGGGAATCCTGGCGTTGTCGTGGACGACCGCCCACGGTTTGCCGATCCGCCCCGAGGTCCGGTGCGCCTCGTCGACCACGATCAGGTCCCAGCCCGGCAGTCCGGCCGCGTGCGCGCGCTCCAGGGTGCCGAGCCCCAGGGAGGCGTACGTGGCGAGGACGGTCACCTTGTCGAAGGGGCGCACCCAGGCGACGAGCTCGTCCACGCTCGTGGTGTTGGGGAACGCCGCCTGGTCCCCGCGCAGCGAGGACACCCCGATCATGGGCCCCGTGCGACCGCCCGCGCGCCAGGCCTCCTCGGTCTGAGCGAGCAGGTCGAGCGAGGGAACGAGCACCAGCACCCGGCCCGCCCGCAGCTCCTCGGCCCCGCGGACCGCCACGAGGGTCTTGCCGGACCCGGTCGCCATGACCACCTGGGTCCGCAGCCCGCCCGGCGGGAGGGCCGCCCCGGCCGGCAGGTCGAGCGCGCGTACCAGCGCGTCCACGGCTTCGCGTTGGTGGGGACGTAGCTTCACATCTGTGACCCTAGATGCTGCGACGTCGAGGGCGGGAGGGCGAGCAGGTCGAGGGACTACCCGCGGCGCTGCGTGCCGCGTCGGCGCCGGTGCTCGACCAGGGGTCCGGAGGCCGTGCGGCTGCCGGGGGCTATCTGTCGGGAGAAGGCCTGGCGGGCGGCGGAGCTGTTCGGCGGCAGGACCGCCATCAGACCCAGGTCCTGGGCCCGCGCCAGCGTCTGCGCCGCCGCGCTGCCCTCGGGCACGAAGGTCAGCCGTACATGCCCGTCGCCGGAGCCGCGCCGGTCCACCGGGGCGACGGCTCCGTGCGTGCCGTCCGGCAGGGTCACCCACAGCTGGAAGTCGTCGAACCGGACGAAGTCGGCGCCCTTGACCGGCCAGGGGTAGTGGTGCTCGCCGGGCACGTCGGGCAGGATCCCCTGATGGTTGCCGCGGCTCATCGGCACGCACGCGTTGAACAGCGAGTCGGTCCACGCCTCGACGCCGTCCGCGTCCTCGATGGGCTTGCGCAGGAGGTCCTCGGCCTCCTCGTAGCCCAGTTGCCGCAGTGCGGGCAGGGTCAGCGGGAACGCCGCGACCAGTTCCGCCGCCTCCCGCCTCAGCCGGTCGACCTTGGCCGGTTCGGCGCAGAACTGCATGCTCCACTCGATGCCCACGCGGGCCCGGAACATCAGCCAGCCGCTCGGTCCCTTGACCCACAGGCTGCCCCCGTGGTGCATCTCCCAGGGGTGCTCGCCGGGCGGCCGCGGCCCGTACGGCAGTTCTTCGTCGCTCATCGGGCGCAGGATCTCGTGCACGGTCTTCTTCGCCGCGCGGAAGAACGACGACTCGAAGCGCTTGGGATGCTCGACCAGCCGGATCTTCCACGGATGGCTCTCGGACTCGACACCGCCGGGCGGGAGCGCGACCGACGTCCGGGACCTCACTCGCGTATCGGTGACGGTCATGTCTCCATCCTGCGCCCGGGGAACCGGGTACGGCCACTCGGACGGAGTAGTGCGGATGGCCGCGCCGGCCGACATCGGGCAGCACCGCCGCCGCGGCGCGACTGACGCGCGGATGGGCTGGGCGGGGTGTGTCGGTAACCCGGCTGGGCGGCCCGGATGGTGCGCGGCGCGGGCCTGACTGACGGTGGTTCATGCCGGGGCCGGGTCATCCCAGCTGATGGAGTATCGGCTGCCCGGACCACGGCGGAAGGACTATCAGATGCGTTCTGGCCGCATGATCCTGGCCACGGCCGCCGCCGCGGCGGCCCTGGCGATCGCCACGCCCGCCGTCTACGCCTCCGGAGGTGACGAGGGGGGCCGTGACGATTCCTCCCACAGCCGTGGCGACTCGTCCGGCAAGGGTGATGACTCGTCCCACGGTCGTGACGATTCTTCCTACAGCAAAGAGAACGGTGATGACAGCAGCCGCGACAAGCCGAGTGGCGGAATGCACACCGGTGGCGGTTTCCTCGCCCTCGTCGGCAGCGACGACTGGAGTTCGGACAGCGGCGACAACAGCAAGTACGACCCGGAGACGTACAAGGACAAGGGTTCCGGCGGCAACCAGGAGAAGGGCTCGGGCGCGGACAGCGGCCGCGACAAGGACTCGTGGGGTGAGGACGACAGCGGCAAGCCCAACGGCGGCATGCACACCGGAGGCGGCGCGCTCGCCGACCAGGGTGTCAGCACCGGTGGGCTCGCCGTGCTGGCCGTCGGTGCCACCGGCCTCTACGTGCTGCGCCGGAGGAAGGCCGCCCAAGCGGCGTCCTGATCGTCGTCCGACCATCTAGGGGCCGCGGCCGCCGCCGCACACCGTGTCGGCGGCCGTTTCGCCCGCCGCCGTGACCACTGTGCTGCCGTGCCCGAGTGAGGTGGAATCCGATGGCAGCTCCTCCGTCGTCCCCGGCCCCCGCCGAGCCGGCGCCGCCCGACGAGGGCTCAGGCCCCGGCGGACTCCTGGTGATGTGGGGCGCAGCGTTCCTGCTCCTGGCCGTCGCCCTGATGGGCGGTCATGGAAAGGCCGCCGACTCCAAGCAGGCCGGCGCGGCCTCGGCCACCGCGCATCCGGCCGGCAAGCACCTGCCCCCCTCCCAGCCGACGCGCCTGCTCATCCCGAAGATCGACGTGGACGCCCCGTTCACCGCGCTCACCCTCGGCCCGTCGGGGCAGCTCCAGCCCCCGCCCGCCGGCAACGTGAACCTGGTGGGCTGGTACGCCGACGGTGTCTCCCCGGGCGAGGCGGGCACGTCCATCATCGCCGGGCACGTCGACACCACGACCTCGGCCGCCGTCTTCGCGAACCTCGACGAGCTGGAGACCGGCGACCGCTTCTCCGTCGAGCGGGCCGACGGGAACGAGGCGACGTTCGTGGTGGACAGCGCCGAGACGTTCGCGAAGGACGACTTCCCGAGCAGCCGCGTCTACGCCGACACCCCCCGCGCCGAGGCCCGCCTGATCACCTGCGCCGGCGACTACGACCACACGGCCAAGGACTACACCGAGAACCTGGTGGTCTTCGCCCACTTGGTCTGAGCGGTCCGGGAAGCCGAGCGGAGTAGGTTGAGCCCATGTACGCGACGCGAGTCACCCAGCGTGTGCAGGCGCCGGCGGCGGCCGTCTACCGGGCTCTCGTCGATCCGGACGCCGTCGCCGCCTGGCGCGTGCCCGACGGCATGACCGCACGGGTCCACGCGTTCGAGGCCCGCGAAGGCGGCGCGTTCCGCGTGTCCCTCACCTACGACGCGCCGGACGGTTCCGGGAAGTCCGGCGGGCGCGCGGACACCTACCGGGGGCGTTTCGTGCGTCTCGTACCGGACGCGTTGGTCGTCGAGGAGATCGAGTTCGAATCCGCGGACGACGCCCTTCGCGGGGTGATGACGATGACCACGCGGCTCACCGAGGCGCAGGGCGCGACGGACGTCACCATCGAGCACGAGGGCATCCCGGACGACATACCCCGGGCGGACAACGAACTGGGCACCCGCATGGCCCTCGGCAAACTCGCCCGGCTGGTCGAAGGAACCGGACCGGGCACGGTCTGACCGGAAATCACGGCGGCGAGACCGAAAGACAACGCAACCTTTCGCGCATTTCGTTGTACGGGTGATTTTCCCGGGCGAATCGGAACCGGCGCGCAGGCGTACGCGGTCTTCAGATCCGTCGACGGCCGGGATCGACCCGGCCGCAATGCCTTCGAACCGGGGGAACGGAACACCCATGTCCATTCGCATGCGCAGCCGCAAGGCCCTGCTCACCGCCGCGACCGTCACCGCGGCCCTGTCCCTCGCCGCCGTGACGCCGGCCCTCGCCGGGACCGGCGCGACCCACTCCACCCGCGCGGCGTCCGGGTCCGCCGCCCACGGGGACCCGCGCGGCGTGACCCAGCGCGTGGCCGACTTCTACGGCGCGTACATCGACGCCGTCTGGGACGGCGAGGACCCGGCGGCCGCCGCCGACGCCAAGGCGCTGCGCTCCTTCTACCTGTCCGCCGCGGCCCAGCGGAAGGTCGCCGCGTACGAGGCGCGGGAGCACGCCGACGGCATCCTGTTCGCCCAGAACGTGCCCGTGAAGTGGAAGGTCGACTACACCGGCTCGGGCGCCGGCCACGCCACCAGCCGGGTCACGCTCACCTGGGGCGACGGCCCGCACGCCCAGGTCACGAAGATCGACGTGCAGTCCGACCTGAGGACGCGCAAGATCACCGAACTCAGGCCGGCCCGCTGACCGCACGGCCCGCCCCGTGCGCCGGGGCGGGCCCGCCGCGTCCGGTCAGCGCGGGAAGTACGGCCTGGGCAGGCGCATACCGCGTTCGGCCATGATCTGGCGAACGTGGTTGGGGTAGTTGGTGATGATCCCGTCGATGCCCATGTCCATCAGGGCCTCCACGGTGGCCGGGTCGTCACAGGTCCAGGGGACGACCTTGAGGCCTCGGGCGTGCGCCTCGGCGACCATGGCCGCGTCGGAGTAGAAGCGGAAGCCCGGGTCGCCGACCTTGCCGCTCTGCGGGAAGCCGTAGTTGGGGGAGAGGGTGGTGACACCTGGGAGGGTCGCGGCGGCCTTGACGAAGTCGCCGTCGTAGTCGTCCGCGTCGATCCCGCCGAGCCAGGGGGACGCGCCGGGTTGGCCGACCTGCAGGAAGTCGTAGTTCGTCAGCGCCACCAGCGGCCACCGGGGCGCCAGTCGGTGCATGAGCTTCAGCGCGCCCCAGTCGAAGGACTGGATGGTGACCTGGTTCTCGATGCCCGAACGGTGGATCTCCTCGTACACGCGGCGCACGAACACCTCGCGGGGTGCGGTCTGTTCGGGCGCCCCGGCCTCGACCTTCGTCTCGATGTTCAGCTTGACCCGCTTGGCGTGGTAGCTCTTGACCAGGTCCAGGACGTCCTTGAGCTCGACCATCCGGAAGCCCTTCACGACCTCCTGCTCGGGGAAGCCGGGCAACTGCTGGTAGCCGCAGTCCATGGTCTTGATCTGGGCCAGCGTCAGGTCCTTGATGTACTTCCCGACGTACGGGTACATCGGGTCGCCGGGCGTGAGGGGCCCGGTGTCGCGGCACTTGACGGCGCTGATCTGCCGGTCGTGGTTGACGACGACCTTCAGGTCCTTGGTGACGTGGGTGTCCAGTTCCAGCGTGGACACCCCGAGGCGCATCGCCTTGCCGAATCCTTCCAGGGACTCCTCGGTGGTCATGCCGATGCCGCCCCGGTGGGCCTGCAGGTCGAAGTGGGTCTTCTGGGGCGGGACATGAGCCGTGGCGGGGTGGTCTGCCGTCGTCGCCTGGGCGGCCACCGGGAACGCGAACACCGGCACCAGGGCCAGGCCGGCGAGGATGTGTCTTGCGGACATCGAAACCTCACTCGTGTCGGTTCGGGCGAACAGACGACGGTAGTCCGGCCCCGGGCATGCGGAAGGGCCTGGGCATGATGCTCCTGTGAACGGCGCATTTCATGTGCCCGTCGTCTCCCCCGGGTCAGAAGTCGATCCGCATGACCACCCGTCGCGGCGTCGGCCGGGTCACCTCGCGAAATCCGGCGTCGGCGAAGATCCCCACGCTGCCCACGTGGAGTTCGCCCCAGGTGATCTCAAGACCGGGGCGGGTGATCATCGGGTAGGCCTCCAGGGCGCGGGCCCCCCGGTCCTTGGCGAACGGGACCGTGGCGCGGGCCAGCGCGTAGGTGATGCCCCGGCGGCGGAAGTCCTTGCGGACGAGGAAGCAGGTCACCGCCCAGACCCCGTCGTCCGCCGGGTCCTCCCGCCGTCCCGTCCACGGGACCCGGGCCCGCACCAACTGGGGGTACGCCGTCCGGGGTTCGACCGCGCACCAGCCGACGGGCACACCGTCGAGGTGGGCCACCAGACCACTGGTCGCCCGCGCCCCCGGCCCCACGCGCTCGCATCCGGTCTGCTCACGCAGCCGCTCGGCGCGCTCCTCGCGGGGCATCGACGCCCAGTGGGAGACCCGGATCTTGAATCGCTGGCACCGGCAGTCGGCGGTCTGTGCCCGCTCGCCGAAGATCGTCTCCAGGTCGTCCCACGACGCCCGGTCGGCGGGCACCACCGACAGCCGCCCGGCCTCCGGTTCCCCCGGGTCCCGCTCGTCCTTCACCGTCATGGCGGCAGGCTACGCGGTGTTCCGGACGATCAACATCCGGAACTCCCGGGGGACTTGCCGGGGGAGCCGGGCGGCGGCCGCGGCTACTTGTCGACCGTCTTCATCCCGGCCTCGTTGTACCGTTCCCCCGCGGCCTGCGGGAGTTCGGCGTCGATGCGGGCCAGGTCGTCCTTCGTCAGCTCGACGTCGACCGCGCCGGCGTTCTGCTCCAGGTAGCTGCGGCGCTTGGTGCCCGGGATCGGGACCAGGTCCTCGCCCTGCGCCAGCACCCAGGCGATCGCCAGCTGCGCCGGCGTCACGGCCTTCTCGGCGGCGATCTCCTTCACCTTGTCCGCCAGGGCGAGGTTGGCCCGCAGGTTGTCGCCGGTGAAGCGGGGGCCGGTGCGCCGGAAGTCGCCCTCGTCGAGGTCCTCGGGGGAGGAGAAGCGGCCCGCGAGGAAGCCGCGGCCGAGCGGCGAGTAGGGGACGAACCCGATGCCCAGTTCCCGGCAGGCGGGCAGCACCTCGGCCTCAGGGTCCCGCGTCCACAGCGAGTACTCGGTCTGCACCGCCGTGATCGGGTGGACGGCGTGCGCCCGGCGGATGGTCGCCGCCGCGGCCTCGCTGAGGCCGATGTGGCGCACCTTGCCCTCCGCGACGAGCTCCGCCAGGGCGCCGACCGTCTCCTCGATCGGCACGTTCGGGTCGACGCGGTGCTGGTAGTAGAGGTCGATGTGGTCCGTGCCGAGCCGCTTGAGCGAGCCGTGGACGGAGCTGCGCACGTGCTCGGCCGAGCCGTCCTGCGGGCCGACGGTGCTCATGTCGCCCGGAACGGCGTCGTCCATGCGGTAGTTGAACTTCGTGGCGATCACGTAGTCGTCACGGTGCCCCTTGATCGCCCGGCCGACGAGGCTCTCGTTGGTGAGCGGCCCGTACATCTGCGCCGTGTCGAGGAAGGTGACGCCCAACTCCCGTGCGCGGTGGATCGTCCTGATGCCCTCGTCCTCGTCGGTCGCGCCGTAGAACGCGGACATACCCATGCAGCCGAGGCCGATGGCCGATACCCGCAGGTCTCGCAAACTGCGCTGTTCCATGATTACCAGTCTCTCCGTACTGAGGTGTCCCGGCCAGGAACGTCGTCCGTTCGAGTGGGACGCTACGACTTGGAGTGCGCTTCATGGCAAGCGCGCCCGGCGGGGACCCGGTCCGGTCCGGGCCGTCACGGCTCGCGGTGCTCGTGCGCCGCCTGCTCCAGTTTCTCCGCCTCGGCCTGGGCCAGCCGCTCCTCGGCGTCGACGTCGATGGACCGGGTCAGCAGCCAGTACAGGAGCGCCGAGACCGGAAGCCCGATGAACAGCGAGATGTCGGCACCGCCCAGCGCCTCGGCGGCGGGGCCGACGTAAAGGGTGCCCACCGAGAAGAACGGGATCATGACGGCGAAGCCGACCAGGTAGGCGATGATGCCGTGCCAGCCCCAGCGTCCGTAGATGCCGTGCGGATTGAAGATCTCGGCGATGGCGTAGTGGCCGCGGCGCACCACGTAGTAGTCCATCAGGTTCACCGCGGTCCACGGGATGAACAGATAGAGCACCAGCAGCAGGAAGTTGTTGAAGTTCGCAAGGAAGTTGGAGGTCGCCGCCAGCGCGCCCACCAGGGACAGCGCCGCGGTGAGCCCGAGGGTCAGCAGCCGAACGGTGAGCGTCGGCCGTACCCGCTTGAACGAGTCGATGGCGCTGATCAGGGTCAGCGAGCCGCCGTACATGTTCAGCGCGGTGACCGACACCAGCCCCAGCGCGGCGAACAGCAGCACGACCGCGCCGAAGCCGTCGAAGACCTCGTCACCCGCGGCGTTGATCGAGCGGATCGTATCGAAGTCCTCGCCGGCCCAGGCGGCGAGCAGCGTCCCGAGGGCCATCAGCCAGATGCCGCCGAGCGCGGACCCGAAGTAGGTCCAGTAGAAGGTCTTGCGGACCGTCACGTACGGCGGCAGGTAGCGCGAGTAGTCCGAGACGTAGATGGCCCAGCTGATCTGGTAGCCGGCCACCACGCCGAACTGGGCCAGGAACGGCGTCCACTTGAAGCCGCCGAGGTCGAAGGAGCCCGCGGGGTAGTGCAGGTTCACCAGGACGCCCACCGTGAAGATCCCGAAGACGACGAGGAAGGTGTACGTCAGGACGCGCTCGGCCCGGTGGATGATGTCGTAGCCCACCAGCGCGACGACGAGCGCGATCGCCGTGACCACGACCACCCACAGTTTGACGCTCCCGTGCAGCGTGGTGTGCAGCGCCTCCCCGGCGAGGACGGTGTTGAACACGTTGAACCCCGCGTACTGGACATAGGCGAAGAGCCAGACCAGCAGGGCGCCGACGTATCCGAACTGCGGCCGTGACTGGATCATCTGGGGCAGGCCCAGCTGCGGGCCCTGCGCGGAGTGGAAGGCCATGAAGAAGGTGCCGATGAGGGTGCCGGCCACGATCGCGATGAGCGACCAGAGCAGATTGCCGCCCTCGGTGATGCTGATCAGCCCGACGGCCAGCGTGGCGATCTGGGCGTTCGACATGAACCAGAGCGGGCCGAGGTGCCACAGCTTGCCGTGCCTCTCGTCCAGCGGCACATAGTCGATGGACCTGATCTCCAGGCGCGAGACCCGGGGCTCTGAGGGTGCGGTCACGGTGCCTCCCGAGGCCGGGGCCGGATTGCCTCTGTGGTCACATTCATTCCCCGGCGCAACAGATCGGGAACACCGGCCGGCCCGGGTGCGCGTGGCGGAGCGGCTGCTACGGCGGGACCCCGACCCCGACCCCGACCCCGCGGCCGCGGCCGCCCCGGCGATCTGCGGTCGAGGAGGAAAGCTGGGATCATGAGGGGCGGCGGCCACGCTGACGGTGGCCACGACACGACGGACACGGGCGGTGAGCGCCGTGACTGCGATCCCCGAGGACCCGGTGGGGTCGACGGACGCGTACGTCGATCCGACGGGCGAGCCGTTCCTGCGCACACGGTTCGCCCTGCCGAAGGTACCCGCCACCTTCCTGCGGCGGGAGCGCCTGGCCGACCACCTCGACCAGGCTCTTCTCACGCCCCTGACGGTGGTGAACGGCGCGGCCGGCGCCGGCAAGACGCTGCTGGTCGCCGACTGGGCCGCGGGCCTGACGGAGACCGTCGCCTGGCTCACCAACGACGCCGGCGACCAGGGCCCCGGCATGTTCTGGGCGTACGTCCTGCAGGCCCTGCGCGCCGCGGGGGTGGCGGTGTCCGACGAGGTCGGCTGCCCGGCGGACGCCGGCCTGGTGGACCACAAGCTGCTGGCCCGGCTCGCCGCCGAGCTGAGCGGCCGTGAGCGGCCCGTCGTCCTGGTGCTCGACGAGTACGACCACGTGACCGCCCCGGAGATCGCCGACCAGCTGGAGTCCGTCCTGCAGCACGCCGAGCAGGGACTGCGGCTCGTCCTGGTCACCCGTACCGAACCGCTGCTGCCGCTGCACCGCTACCGCGCGGCGGGCGGCATGACCGAGATACGCGATGCCGAGCTGGCCTTCACGCCCGAGGAGGCCGCCGCCCTGCTGGACCGGCACGGCCTGCGGCTGCCCGTGGCGGCCGCGCGCGCCCTGGTGGACCGCACCCGGGGCTGGGCCGCCGGCCTGCGGCTGTGCGCCCTCGCCGCGCAGGAGAGCCCCGATCCGGAGACGTACCTGAAGGAGTTCGAGGCCGACCGCAGCACCGTCGCCGACTACCTCTTCGCCGAGGTGCTCAGACAGCAGACGGACCGGACGCAGGACCTCCTGCTGCGCGTCAGCGTCCTGGAGCGCTTCTGCCCCGACCTGGCCGAGGCCCTGACGGGCCGGGGCGGTGCCGGGCCCATCCTGGCCGAACTGCACCGCCAGAACGCCTTCGTCGAACACCTCGGACACACCTGGTACCGGCTGCACCCGCTGTTCGCGGAGATCCTCCGGGCCCATCTGCGGGTGCGTTCGCCGGATCTGGAACCCGAGCTCCACCGCCGGGCCGCCCAGTGGCTGCGCCGCTCCGGCTCCCTGCCCGAGACCCTGGCGCACGGGGCCGCCGCGGGCGACTGGGAGTTCACCGCCGGCGCCCTCGTCGACGACCTGGCGATCGGGCAGCTCTTCACCGGCCTGCGCAGCGACGACCTGGCCGACCTGTTCTCCCGGATGGGCCCCGAGACCACCGGCGCCGCGGCGGAACTGGTCCGCGCGGCCCGGGACCTCTCCCGCCGCGACCTGGACTGCGGCCTGATCCACCTGCACCACGCCGAGCAGTGCCTGGCCACCGGCGAACCCGGCGAACCGGAGGTGGCCGCCTGGCTGAGCTGCGCCCTGCTGGAAGCCCTGGCGGCCCGGCTCACGGGATCCCCCGGCAGGGCCGAGCAGGCCGTGGAGACCGCCGAGGAACTGGAGCACGAGCTGCCCGCCCCCCTCCTCGACAAGCACCCCGAACTCGCCGCCCTGCTGCTCACGCACCTGGGCTCGGCACGCCTGTGGGCCGGGCGCTTCGAGGACGCACGCACCGCCCTGACCGCGGTGGTCGCCTGCCCCGGCGGGGCCTCGACGGCGCTGCCCCGGGAGGAGTCCCTGGGCCACCTGGCGCTGATCGACTACCTGGACGGCTGGCCCGGCCGGGCCGAGCGCAAGGCCCTCGCGGCGATGACCGAGACGGAACGCTACGGCCTGCCCCAGCCGTCCGGCTCCGGCATCGGGCGGCTGGTCCTGGCCGCCGTGGCCGTGGACCGTGACGAACTGGGCCGCGCCCGCGCCTTCCTCGACGAGGCCGCCGACGCCTGCCGCGTGGCCCAGGACCCCGTGACGGCGGCGGGCCGCGCCATCGCGGCGGCGCGTCTGCTGCTGGCCCGGGGCGACACCCGGGCCGCCGTCGCGGCGGCCGACCCGGCCGTCCGGGCCGACGTGCCCTCCCCGTGGGCGGAGGGCCACACCGCCCTGGTCGCCTCCGCCGTCCACCTGGCCGAGGGACGGCCGGACAGCGCCGTCGAGGTGCTGGAACAGGTGCCGTACGACGACCAGCCGGCCTGTGCCGTGCAGGCGGCGCGCGCCCGGCTCGCCGCCGGGCACCGGGACGCGGCGATCGACACGCTGGACCGCCTGTGCGCCGAGGGCCGGGCCGGTCCCGCGGTGACCGTCCGGGCCATGCTGGTGCGTGCCCAGGCCGCGGACGAGGCGGGGGACACCGACACCGCCCGCGCCCTCGTCGCCCGGGCGCTCGTGGAGGCCCGCCGCGAACGGCTGCGGCGCCCCTTCCTCGAAGCCGGGCCCCGGGTGCGCCGGCTCCTGGGCACCGGTCCGCTCCAGGAACTGGCCTCCGGCTGGCTCGCCTCGCCCGGCACCCGGCACGGCGGTCCGGCCGGGGAGGCGGCGGAGCACTCCTCGTTCGTCGTGGAGGAACTGAGCGGACGCGAGCGGGACGTCCTGCGGCGGCTGGCCCAGATGATGTCCACGGCGGAGATCGCCGCCGACCTGTACGTCTCGGTGAACACGGTGAAGACGCACCTCAAGAGCGTCTACCGGAAGCTGGCGGTGAACCGCCGCGCCGACGCGGTCCGCCGCGCACGCGAGCTGCGGCTGCTGTGAGCACGCGGAAACGGGCCGCCGACGGCCACTGTCCGAAGGCGGCGATGCCCGCCGCGCGACCCACGGAGACGCCCATGGCCCCGAGCGAGGACGCCCCGGCACCGCGGCGCCGGTCCCACGCCGACTACACCGGTGGCGTCTACGGCTCGATGCTGGCCGCCTCCGTCGTGGTCGGCGCCGGCGCACTGGGCGAGTTCCCGCGGGTGGAACTGGTGCTCCTGCTGCTGCTCACGGGGGTGGCGTTCTGGATCGCGCACGTGTACGCCGAGCTGTTCGGGGCCCGGCTGGCACTGCAGGCCCTGGACCGCCGGACCGTCCTGCACGTGTGCCGTGACGAGTGGCCCATCGTGAAGGCCGCCGTCCCGCCGGCCGCCGCCGTGGCCGTCAGCCCGCTGCTCGGCCTGGACGTGTACGGCGCCTTCTGGCTGGCGCTCACGGTGGCCGTGGCCGGGCAGGTGGGCTGGTCGATGGCGGCGGCGCGGCGGGCCGGCGCCTCCTGGGGACTGTCGGCCGTCGCCGGCACGGTCAACCTGCTGCTCGGCCTCGTGATCATCGCGTTCAAGCTCGTGGTCACCCACTGACTGGCGCCGCCCGCGTGAAGCCCGCCGCCCGCCTGAAGCCCGCTGTCCACCTGACGCCCGCCGTCCGCCTCGGGCCGGGTGTGCTATCACCTGCACCGGGTGAGGCCGGGCGGCGGTCCGGTGGCGGACGATCGCAGACGAGGGCGCGACCCGCCTGCCCCGAGGCGGCCGCCCGCGGGAGAGCAGCTCATGCGCTACGAGATCCGCGTCGAAGGACACATGTCGGAAACGCTGACCAAGGCCTTCCCCGAGTTGGACCACGTGATGATGGCCGGCCAGACGGTGCTGTTCGGCCCGGTCGTCGACGAGGCCGAGTTCTACGGGCTGCTGGCCCGCTGCCAGTCGCTGGGACTGCGGGTGGTGGAGATGCGGCAGCTGCCGGAGTGGCCGCGCTAGCGGCGCGCCGGGCGCCCGCCTCCGGTCACGCCCCGCCCCCGGTCACGCCCCCTTCTCCTTGTCCCTCCGCTCCATGTCCCGCGGCTCGTCCGATCCGAGCCGCGGCCCACGGTGCTGCCGGCGCAACCGGATCTCCACCGCACTCGTCAGGACCCGCACGGCGACGCCCAGCAGGAGCAGGCCGCCGACCATCTGGAGCATCGTCAGGATCCGTGCCGGCTGGGAGCTGGCGGTGATGTCGCCGTAGCCGACGGTGGTGAACGTGGTCAGCGTGAAGTACAGCGCGTCCGTCTTGGTCAGCGGCTCGGTGAAGGAGCCGGGGCTGGCGCCCTCCAGCACGTAGTAGGCACTGGCGAAGAGCACCAGGAACAGGACGAGCGTGGCGGCCAGGCCCTCGACGGCCTTCAGCCGTGGGTAGGGCGAGCGCAGGATGGCCCTGACCTCCCAGCCGAAGAACAGCACCACCGCCAGCAGCCCGCCCGCCAGCAGTGCCGAGGTCCTGAGCGTGTTGCGCTCGACCATGGGCAGCACGTAGTACGCGGTGACGAGACCCGTGGTGATGAGGACGATGCGCAGAATGGCGATCAGCGTCGCCCGCGGGGTGGGCCGAAGCCGCGCCCCTCGCCGCCCGTGGACCCGCTTCCGCTTCCCTTTCTGCGGGGCGGGGTCCGGGCGCTCGGCCACGGGATCGCTCATCTCGGATCTCTTCGTTCCATCGCGACGGGCTGCTCCTCGTGCCGGTGGGTTCGTGGCGTGGACTCGCGTCGGCGGGCTCGTGCCGGTGGGCTCGTCCCTCCCACCCCATCTTCCGGGCTGAACGCGGGGATCACCCGTCGTGGGTGACCCGCCGGGGGACGCCCGGCGGGCACGCTGGGGCGGTGAGGCCCTCCCGCACCGCCCCGTCGGCGGTCCGGAGGCGGCCCGCTCGACCTCGCGAGGAGGAGCCATGACCGAGTCGCGTGGCACGGCGCCGCACACCGGACCGGATCGCCTGTCCGGCGGGGCGGCCCCACGCCCGGCGGACGATCCCGCCGACGCACTGGCGGCACTCGGACGCTCGTGGACGTGGCTGCTCGGGTCCGCGCTCGTCACGCTCGTACCCGGCGTCCTGATCCTGGTCTGGCCGGACGAGACGCTGCACGTCCTGGCGGTCGTGATCGGCCTGTACCTGCTGGTGGCCGGGGTGTTCCGGTTGGTGGCCGCCTTCGGCCGGCCGGAGCACGGCGAACGGCTCCCCGGACTGCTGCTCGCGGTGCTGTACGTCCTGGCCGGCGTGCTGTGCCTGCGGAACCCGCTGCAGACCATCACCGCGCTCTCGCTGATCGTGGGAATCGTCTGGCTGGTGTCGGGTGTCCTCACCCTCTACGTGGCGATCGCCGGCAAGAACCTCCCGCACCGCGGCTTCGTCTTCGCCGCGGCGGCGCTGGCCGTCGTCGCGGGAGTCGTGGTGCTGACCCTGCCCACCGAGTCGGCCCTCGCGCTGACCCGGCTGCTCGGGCTGTGGCTCGTGCTGCTCGGACTGGTGGAGGTGGCCGTCGCCTTCGCCTGGCGGGCCGCACTGCGCAGGTCGGGAAGCCCGGGGTGACGCCCGGAGCGCGACCCGCATGCTCACCCGCCTCGGGTGAGGCCGCCCAGGGCCTGCCGTGCGCACGCTGAAGGCTGCAGAGACCGGCTGCCGGGCACAGGCCCGGAACGGAGGAGACAAATGAGCGCGCAGATGTACCTCGCGTACGACTATCCGCTGCTGAGCGCCTTCTGGACCATGCTGTGGTTCTTCCTGTGGATCCTGTGGTTCATCCTGCTGTTCCGGGTCATCCTCGACGTCTTCCGGGACGACAGCCTGAGCGGCTGGGGCAAGGCCGGGTGGCTGGTGTTCGTGATCGTGCTGCCCTTCCTCGGCGTCTTCGTCTATCTGATCGCCCGCGGCAAGGGCATGGGCCAGCGGGAGTTCGCCAAGGCGCGGGAGCAGCAGCAGGCGTTCGACAGCTACGTCCGGGACACCGCCCAGAGCGGTGAACGGCCCAGCAGTACGGACGAACTGGCCAAGCTCTCCGACATGAAGGCCCGCGGCGACATCTCGGACGAGGAGTTCCGCCGGGCGAAGGAACTGGTCCTGACCGACTACGGCACGCCGACCGAACGTCCGGGCAAGGTCTCCTCCGGTTCCGGCGGCTGAGCCCCTCCCACGAGACCGAGCCGAGCACATCCCACGAGACGGAAACGAGGCACTGGTATGACCGCGACACCCCCCGCACACGCGCGCTCGACCAAGCAGGTCTGGGCCGGCGGCCTGACGACCTTCGCGGCGGTCATGCTCATGATCGCCGGGGTGCTGAGCGTCTTCCGGGGCATCATGGCGATCGCCCAGGACGACGTCTTCGTCACCACGCCCAACTACGTGTTCAAGTTCGACCTCACCGGCTGGGGCTGGATCCACCTGATCCTGGGCGCGGTCGCGGTGATCGTCGGCCTCGGCCTGTTCCAGGTGTCGACGTGGTCGCGCGTGGCCGGCGTGACCATCGCCGGGCTCATCGTCATCGCCAACTTCCTGTCCCTGCCGTACTACCCGGTCTGGTCGATCGTGATGATCGCCTTCTCGGCGTTCATCATCTGGGCCCTGTGCGTGGTCCGGGGCAGCGAGGCGTCCTCGGCCGGCTCGGCCACTCCGTCCATGCCGTCCTAGCATCCCTCGGCGCGCCCCGGGTGAGACCGCCCGGGGCGTCGCCGTGCCCTCGGCTCAGGACTGCTCGCCGTCCTCGCCGAGGCGGCGCAGGAGGTCGAGCAGCGGGGATCCACGGGCGGTGCCGACTCTGGCCGGGGTGCCGACGGGACCCGTCGTGCCCGGCACGGTCCGCGACCGAGAGCGGGGCGAAGCAGACGGCGAGCACCTCGTCGGCGACCAGGTGCCCCGCCGCCAGGACCTGCTCGCCCGCCGGGGTGAGAGGGTGCCGGATGCGCCGGCCGTGCCCCGGCCACGCTCGACGAGACCCTGGGACGTCAGCCGGCCCACGAACGTGCCGAAGGCCAGCTCGCTCCGGAACGTCGCGCCCGCGAGCTCGCGGGCCGACGCCCCCGGGGGAGCGGCCGAGGGCGCGCAGCGCGTCCCACCGCGCCAGTGTGGCCCCGGCGGACGCGAGAGCGGTGTCGAGGGCCCGGCCACCGTCGCCGGCCTCGCCCGGCACCTTTCCGAGCGCGCGTACTCCGGAACGCCTCCGCCTGACCGGCGTCCCCGGCTCCTCCTCGGGGCCGGTCCGGAAACGGCGAAGGGCGGTCGGCCGGCCCCTGACGGGACCGGCCGACCGCCCTCACTGCTTCCCGAATGCGGAGACCGCGGGGCTCAGACCGCCGTGGCCGGGTAGGTCGGGTACTCCACCCCGGACACGTGCTGGACGACACGGACGACCTGGCAGGAGTAGCCGAACTCGTTGTCGTACCAGAGGTAGAGGATCGCGTTGTCGCCCTCGACCTTGGTGGCGCCGGCGTCGACGATCGAGGCGTGGCGCGAGCCGATGAAGTCGCTGGAGACCGCGTCGGGGGCGGTGGTGAAGTCGATCTGGCGCTTGAGCGGCGACGTCAGCGACACCTCGCGGAGGTGGTCGAGGACCTCCTCGCGGTCGGTCTCGCGGGCCAGCTGCAGGTTGAGGATCGCGATCGAGACGTCCGGCACGGGGACGCGGATCGAGCTGCCGGTGATCCTCGCCTTGAGGTCGGGCAGCGCCTTGGCCACGGCGGAAGCGGCGCCGGTCTCGGTGATGACCATGTTGAGCGGCGCGGAGCGGCCGCGGCGGTCGGCCTTGTGGTAGTTGTCCAGCAGGTTCTGGTCGTTGGTGAACGAGTGAACGGTCTCCACGTGGCCGCGCAGCACGCCGAACTCGTCGTCCATCGCCTTGAGCGGCGGGACGATCGCGTTGGTGGTGCAGGAGGCGCAGGACAGGATCTGCTCGTCCGGCTTGATCATGTCGTGGTTGACGCCGTGGACGATGTTGGGGACGTCGCCCTTGCCGGGGGCCGTCAGGACGACCTTGTCGATGCCGGGCCGCAGGTGGTTCGACAGGCCCTCGCGGTCGCGCCACTTGCCGGTGTTGTCGATGAGGATGGCGTTCTTGATGCCGTACGCCGTGTAGTCGACCTCGGTCGGGTCGTTGGCGTAGATCACCTTGATCGCGTTGCCGTTGGCGACGATCGTGCTGTTCGCCTCGTCGACGGTGATCGTGCCCTGGAACTGGCCGTGGATGGAGTCGCGGCGCAGCAGCGAGGCGCGCTTGACGAGGTCCTCGGCGGCCCGGCCGCCACCGCCCCGCACGACGATCGCACGCAGTCGCAGACCGTTGCCGGAGCCGGACTTCTCGATCAGCAGACGGGCGACGAGGCGGCCGATGCGGCCGAAGCCGTAGAGGACGACGTCGCGGCCCTCGCCGCGCTCGATCTTGTTGGCACCCGTGGCGCCCGCGACCGCCTCGGCGGTGAACGCCTCCACCGTGAGCCCGTGGTCGTCCGCCTTGTACGTCGCGGCGAGCATGCCGATGTCGATCTGCGACGGGCCGAGGTCGAGCGTGGTGAGAGCCTGCAGGAACGGGAGCGTCTCGTTGACCGTCAGCTCCTCGCCGGCGATCTGCCGGGCGAACCGGTGGGTCTTGAGGATGCTGACCACCGACTTGTTCACCAGGGAGCGGCTGTGGAGCAGGACCGTGACGTCCCGCTCCCTGTGCAGCTTCCCGATGATCGGAATCATGGACTCCGCGATCTCTTCGCGGTTCTTCCAGTCGGTGAACGAGTCGTCGTTGACAGTCACAGGAATCTCTTTCGAGCTAGGTGGCGCTCATATGCTAGCGCCACCCTGTTTTCGTCCTTTCAGCGGGTTGTCGTACCGGGCTCCCGAGGCTGCGCAGGCGTCCGGGATGCCGGGGATGTCAGGGATTGAGCTTCATGGGGGCGCAGTGCTTGAGCCCGCTCTTCACGACGCAGTCGACGAGCGGGCCGCCGACCTGGCTGATCACATGGGCGACGGGCTGGTCGGCCGCCCCCGCCTTCGGGGCCGGTGCCGCCAGCGCCGGCGCGGCCGTCGCGGCCAGGGCCGCCCCGGCCAGCAGTACGGCGGCGGGTACGCGCCTCGTGGGCATCGTCACGTCGGTCTCTCCTCACCGGGCGCCTCGCGTGCGGCCCGTCGTGCTGGGCGATATGTCCGTCCAACGAGGTGGGGGGTGCTCCGGACACGGTCGCGGGCCGCATGCTTGTACGGGTGACGGTGCGCCGGAGCGCGTCCCGTCGTCGACGGACGGATGGATGGGGAGAGGCAGGATGGAGCTGGAGCTTCGGCATCTGCGCGTGCTGTGCGCGATCGCCGACGCGGGAACCGTGGGCCGGGCCGCGGCGGACCTGGGGTACTCGCAACCCGCGATCAGCACCCAGCTCCGGCGGATCGAGCGCCACTTCGGCGAGCCGCTGTTCGAGCGCGGTGCGACGGGGGTGCGGCTCACGCCGTACGGCGCCGAGGTCGTCGCCCAGGCGCGCGACGTCCTGGCCCGCGCCGACGCCATCGGCCGCCGGCCGGCCGCGGGCACCGCGGCGACGCGCAGGACCCTGCGCGTGGCGGCGACCAATTCGCCGGTGCTGTCCGGCACGGTGTCCCGGTTCCGGGCCCGGCTGCCCGACGTCGAGCTCTCGGTGAACAGCGTGTACGCCTCCTCGCGGATCGTCGAGCTCCTGGAGGAGGGCGCGCTCGACGCGGGCATCGCCGCCGACTATCCGGGCATGGAGCTGCGGCACTCGGCCGCCGTGACGCACCGCGGGATCGTCACCGAGCCGACCTTCGTGGCCCTGCCGTCGACGCACCGGCTGCGCCACCGCTCCCAGATCGCGCTCGCCGACCTGGCCGAGGACGCCTGGTTCCTGACACCGGACGACGGTGCGGGCTGGCCCGGCATCTTCTACGCGGCCTGCGAGGCGGCGGGCTTCACCCCGGTGACCGTCCATGAATTCCTCGGTGACCAGCTGCAGTTGCAGAGCATGATCGCCGACGGGCTCGGCGTGGCCGTCGTCCAGCCGACCCTGCGGCCCATCCCGCACGTGGTGATCAAGCCGCTGGTCGGTACGCCGCTGTGGTGCCGCTATGTGCTGGCCTGGCGCAAGGACGAGGTGCCCGAGGAGCTCGCGGAGGCACTGTTCCAGTCGGCCATCGCCGCGCACCGCGAACTCGTCGGCCAGTCACCGCACTTGAGGACGTGGGCCGCGCGCACCTGGAGCGTGTCCGGGACGTAGCCGAACGCCGGGTGGCACGGCGCGTGTTATGGCCCACCGGTGTCATGTGCTATGTCACACGGCATTGTTGGGGCGGGCGGGGGTTGGGACAGTGCTGCACACGCCTCACACCCCCATCGAGGCGCATCCATCCGTGGAGGAGCCCCCAGATGCGCAACTGCTCCGCCCTGCCCAGACGCACGCTCGGCGCCCTCGCCGTCTGCGTCACCCTCGCCGGCCTGCTGTCCACGCCGGCCCTCGCGGCACCACAGGCCCGGGCCGGCACCGGTGCCGTGACCGCGCACCGCACACCGACGCCGGCCCCGCCGCCGACCGGTTCGACCGTCCACGCCGCCGACCGTCCCGCCGTACAGGACAGGCGACTCAGCCCGGCCCAACTGCCGCCCCAGTCACCGACACGCGCCCCTGCGCGTCCCCCGGCCGCCGCGAAGGCGGCCTCCTGCACGCCGGCCGACTTCGGCCGCCGGACCGGAACCGCGCTCGTGTCCTTCGTCAGGGCCTCGACCACCAGCTGCGTCAACACCCTGTTCGGGGTCACCGGCACCGACGCGCGCGACATCTTCCGCGAGTCCCAGATGATCACCGTCGCGAACGCCTTCACCCGGGCCGCGCGCACCTACCGCGGCGACAACTCGGGCCAGGTGTGGCAGCTCGTGCTGTTCCTGCGCGCCGGCTACTACGTGCAGTTCAACAACGCGTCCGACGTGGGCCCGTACGGCCCGCGCCTGGCCTCCGCCACCACACACGGCCTCGACACGTTCTTCGACCGCCCGCACACCGAGGACGTCACCGCCGCCAACGGCGACGTGCTGGGCGAAGTGGTCATCCTCTCCGACAGCGCCGACCAGCAGGCCCGCTATCTGGACGTCTACCAGCGGCTGCTCGACGACTACGACAGCTCCTACGACGCCGTCCCGAGCATGGTCGCGGCCGTCAACGACGTCTACACACCGCTGTGGCGCGGCAATTGGAACCCGGCCTACGTGGCCGCCGTCGCCGCCGACCCGAGCATCGTCGACACCCTCGACTCGTTCGCGCGCGACCACATGGACCTGCTCGGCACCGACCGCGGCTACCTGGACTCCAACGCCGGGATGAACGTGGCCCGCTACGTCGAGCACCCGGAACTCCAGTCCCAGGCACGACCGCTGACCAAAGACCTGCTCGACGCCTCCGCCATCACCGGCCCCACCGCCGGACTGTGGGTCACGGTGGCGACGCAGGCCGACTACTACGACCGCCCCAACTGCTCCTACTACGGCGTCTGCGACCTGCCCGGACAGCTCACCCGGGCCGCCCTGCCGATCGCCCACGACTGCGACGCGACGCACACCTTCCGGGCCCAGGCGCTCACCGCCGCCGACCTCGACGCCGCCTGCGCCAGCGTGCTCGGCCAGGACGCGTACATGCACCGGCTCGTCAAGAACGACGGCCCGATACCCGGCCAGTACGTGTCGACCATCGACCTGGTCGTCTTCGCGAGCCGCGCCGACTACCAGACCTACGCCGGGGCGATCTACGGCATCAGCACCGACAACGGCGGCATGACGCTGGAGGGGAACCCGTCCGACCCGGCCAACCGGCCGATTTCGATCATGTACCAGAAGGGCAGCGACGACGGCTTCCCGGCCCGGATCTGGAACCTCAACCACGAGTACACCCACTACCTCGACGCCCGTGACGACATGTTGGGCGACTTCGCGCAGCAGATCTCGGTGCCGGACATCTGGTGGATCGAGGGCCTGGCCGAGTACGTCTCCTACGGCTACCGCGGCATCACCGACGCCCAGGCGGTCACCGAGGCGGGCAAGCACGCCTACCGCCTGAGCACGCTCTTCCAGAGCACCTACACCAACAGCGACGTGACCCGCACCTACCCGTGGGGCTACCTCGCGGTCCGCTACATGTTCGAGAAGCACCCGGCGGACATCGACCGCATGCTCGCCCGCTTCCGCGTGGGCGACTACGCGGGCGGATACGCCGTCTACGCGACCGGCATCGGCACCGGCTACGACGCCGACTTCGACCAGTGGCTCACGGCGTGCGCCGCCGGAGCCTGCGCCAACCCGTAGAACGGACACTCCGGGCGGGGGGGGGGCCCCGGGCCCCCCCCCCCCCCACCACGTCGTTTTATAACAACAAGGGCC
>NZ_JBSHAQ010000002.1:0-7944 GCF_053611585.1 Streptomyces sp. NPDC054794
CGGCATGCAACCGGCACTCGTTAACAGCCCTGATCTGCACGCCAATCCCATAACAGAGTCAGATACAAGGCAAAAACTCGCATACCACCCTCTCAGAAGGCCGCGCTCGTCACGCACATCCGGCGGACGTACTACAGCGATCAGGGGCGGCCCGTGGAGACGGCGGACATCGTGGTGCCCGCCGCTCACTGCGAGATCGTCTACGAGATTCCGATCAGCCGGTAGCCACCACTCGCGAGGCACCTGACGCCCCCAGCGCAAGGGTCAGGAGGCGTGCGCGCCGTCGATGACAGATCGTCGCCAGCGGGGCGCGTTCCGCAACCTGGACCACCATTGCGGTCAGGTCGGGCACACCCACGACGAGACCAGGGATCCCGAGGCCACGGGCGGTGCAGTCACTCGCCGAGTTGAGCGGCCAGGAATACCGCTGCCACCGAGGGGCGGACCGCGTACGTTGCGCCCGAACCCCCCTCAGGGGCTGCCCACCAGTAGAACGGATACCGCCGCTGGCTGTTGCTGTGACCTTTGTCCATCCCACGCACCACACCGGCCACACGCGGCGCCGGATCGCCCCCATTCGGCCCGCCCAGGGCCTTGTCCGCCAGTTCCGTGCAGTGGATCATCCGGCCAGGGGTGCGGAGCAGGTACTCGAACATCCGCCGGGCCTGCGGGGCGAGCTCAGCCAGGAACACCGCGGCACGCTGCAAGTCCTCCGGGCCCCATTCCGGGGCGCCGTAGTGCTTCTCTTCGCCAGAGTGCTCAGCCCATCGCGGATCAACCTCAGACAGATACTCCGTCATGCCCGCCCCCAACAGTCAGTGCCTAGCGTGTGTGTCGTTCGCACCGTACAGATCCGCCAGGACACTGCGTGTCGAATCCGTGTCGAAGTTCTACCGGCGACCCGCTCAGCTGAGGAAGACCCACAGGTCAAGAGGAGGGCGGGGCGCAGCCACAAAGCGCCTTCTAAGCGCTTGGCCGCAGGTTCGAGTCCTGCCGGGGGCGCCCAGTCTCCGCCCTCCCTCGGGAGGGCGTTTTTGCTGTTCAGGGCGGATCCCTCCCCGAGCTGTCCGCCATGCGGGCTCCACGGAGCCTCGGGCGCCGGTTCGGCGAACGATCAGTGTCGATCGGGGCCGATCAGGGCCACACCAGAGGGTTCACCGCCGGTCCGGCCCTGAAGATCTCGGGGCGACCTCAGTCCCGGCAGTACCGGTGGTAGCCCGAGTTGTAGCCCGAGTTGTAGCCGCTGACATAGCCACGTGCCCACGAGGAGTCGTGACCGCCCGCGTAGCCGGATCCGTAACCGTCGCGGTCACAGTCGGATCGCGCGTCGGAGAAGCCGTCGCGGAAACCCTGCCGGAAGCCCTCCCGGAAGTGGTTCTGGTCCGGGAGAACCGTCGCGGAACTCACTTGCGTCGAGGGAGAAGACGCGAACGCCGGCTGAATGCTCAGCGGCATGAAGGCGACTCCCGTCGCCACCAGAGCGGAGCTGAGGGCGGCCGCCCTCTTGATAGTCCTTCGTTGCATGAGCTCTCCCCAGATACGCTCACATGGAATATATCCACCCTAATAGACCAAAAGAGTGACGCAACTTGGGGGTAATCGATCTACGCGGACATTTTTGCTCCCTGGCCCGCCACCGCCGCCAACGACCCTTGGAACAGGCGTGACTTCCGTCCGGCGAGATCCGAAGTGGGGGACTTCAGCGGGGAATTCGTACTCGAACAGTGTTGAAGTGGGTGGGCTACGCTGACGGCATGGCGCGAGAAAGGTTGAATCGCGATCAAGTTGTCGAGGTGGCGATCGAGCTCCTCGACGACGAGGGGGTCGACGGCCTGAGCATGCGGCGCCTCGGCAAGCGGCTCAACTCGGCCCCGACGGCGATGTACTGGCACGTCGGCAGCAAGGAGAACCTGGTCGTACTGGCCGCCGACCGGGTGTGGGGCGAGATCGAGCTGCGCGACCCCGCCGAAGCCGGCTGGCGGGCCGCCGCGCGCGCCCTGATGCGGGACACGTACGCGACGGTCGACCGCCACCCCTGGCTGGTCCCGGCGATCAGCACGCACTTCGTGTACGGCCCGGGGATGGCCCGCTTCCAGAATCACTCGTACGACATCTACGAGGCCGCCGGGTTCCAGGGCCGCGACCTCGACTGGGCCGTCAACACCGCCTTTACGTTCGTGGCGGGCACCGCCCTGCTCGACGCCACCCGGGCCGCGGCGGCCAGGGCCAAGCCGAGTGACGTCGTGCAGCGGGCGGACGAGATCGTCGCCCAGTACCCCCGGCTGCGCGAGCGCATGGAGTCGTTCGGCGACGCCGATCCCGCCGAACTGCTCGGCCAGAAGTTCGCGTTCGGCCTGGAGACCATCCTCGACGGCCTGGAGGCACGGCTGCGCGGCGAGGGCGCCGGCTCCGGTGGCGGCGCAACGGCCACCGCCGAGTCCGCGTCGCGCGCGGCCCTCCCCTGACCACGCCGGCGGGCCGGGCTGCACCGGCCGCTACAGTCACCCGCAAGGAGGGGGAGACGACGTGCGACTTCGCTGTGCGGTGCTGGACGACTTCCAGGGTGTGGCGGCCGAGTCCGCCGACTGGTCGGTGCTCGGCGAGGAGGTGGAGGTCGTCGCCCTGCGCGAGCACCTGGACGGCGAGGACGCCCTCGCCACGGCGCTCGCCGACTTCGACATCGTCGTCACCCTGCGCGAGCGCGTGCCGTTCCCCGGCTCGCTCCTCGCCCGGCTGCCCAGGCTGCGGCTGCTCGTCGCCTCCGGCATGCGCAACAGCGTCATCGACTACGCCGCCGCCGAGGCGCACGGCATCACCGTGTGCGGGACCGGGAGTTCGTCCACGCCGCCGGTCGAACTCACCTGGGCCCTGCTGCTCGGCCTCGCCCGCGGCATCGTCGAGGAGAGCAACTCCCTGCGCTCCGGCGGCCCTTGGCAGTCAACTGTCGGCGCCGACCTGCACGGCCGTCGGCTCGGCCTGCTCGGGCTCGGCAAGATCGGTGGCCGGGTGGCGCGGGTCGGGCTCGCCTTCGGCATGCACGTCAGCGCCTGGAGCCAGAACCTCACCAAGGAACGCGCCGAGGAAGTGGGCGTGGACCTGGCCGCGTCCAAGGAGGAACTGCTGGCCGGCAGTGACTTCGTCTCCGTCCACCTGGCGCTCGGCGACCGCACCCGCGGCCTGCTCGGCCCCGCCGAACTCGCTCTCATGAAACGGTCCGCCTACCTGGTCAACACCTCCCGCGCGGCCATCGTCGACCAGGACGCCCTGCTCGCGGCGCTCCACGAGGGCCGCATCGCCGGCGCCGGGATCGATGTCTTCGACATCGAGCCCCTGCCCGCCGACCACCCGATGCGCGGCGCGCCCGGTCTCCTCGCGACTCCCCACCTCGGCTACGTCTCCCGGGCCAACTACGCGACGTACTACGGCCAGGCGGTCGAGAACATCCGGGCCCACCTCTCCGGTTCACCGGTACGACGGCTGCCCTGAACCAGCCGGGACCCGGGCGCGGCAACATATCAACGCCGATCATTAAAAAGGGTGATCATCAGGAGAACACCGTGCCGAGCGCGCAGCCGCCGCGTTGAACGGGACGTGCGGCGGCTGTTCTGCCGTCGCACTCTCGTCGAGTCATAAGGAGAACGCGATGTCTCGCATCGCGAAGGCGGCCGCGGTTGCCCTGAGCACCGGCGCCGTTGTGGTCGGCGGAGCCGGTATGGCCCTGGCCGACGCGGGCGCTGTGGGCGGCGCGGCCGGTTCCCCGGGCGTGCTGTCGGGCAACACCGTCCAGGTTCCGGTTCACGTGCCGGTCAACGTCTGCGGCAACACCGTGAACGTCATCGCCCTGTTGAACCCGGTCTTCGGCAACGCCTGCGTCAACGGCCACGTCCCCGACAACGGCAAGGGCGGCGACAAGGGCGGCAACGAGGGCGGATACGGCAACTAGTCCGCCCGCACACAAAGAAAGAGCCCCGGTGCCCTGATCACCGGGGCTCTTTCCGTACCGGAGTTCAGACGTACCGGTAGACCCGGCTCATGTCCTCCAGTTGGTCCGGTGTCACGTCCCACGGCGGCAGCTTCTCGTGCCGGGCGACGATCCGCCGGTGCTGCGCGCTGCGGGGGCCGGGCGGCCGGGCAGGCAGGTAACGGTGGTTGTGGTGGCGCCGCTGCCAGCGGGACCACTGCAGGTCGATGAAGGCGTGGTGCAGCCAGAACACGGGGTCGTTGACGGAGGCGCCGCCGAGCATCACCCCGCCGACCCAGCGGTGCACCCGGTTGTGGTTGCGCCAGGAGGAGCTGCCGCTCCCGTGCCCCCACCCCTCCAGCCTGTTGCGGAAGCCGCGGGTGACGGTGGAGTCCCAGGGCGAGACGTCGTAGACGGGGTCGTCCAGCGCCGACTTCAGTTCGGCGGCGGTGGGCAGTTTGATCGGATGGCGGGAGCGGCCCAGGTCACGGGTGAGGAACGCCCCGTCCGTGACACCCTCCTTGATGGTCCAGTGGCCGGCCGAGTAGGCGAACGGCCCGGTCGTCACCTGCCGGTCGGAGCGCCGCCCGTTGCCGCCGAGCAGATCCTTCGTCCAGGGCACCGACCTGGTCGTGCGGTCCCGGGTCCAGTCCCAGTACGGCACGGTCACCGAGGAGTCGACGCGGCGCAGGGCCCGCTCCAGCTCCAGCAGGAAGCGCCGGTGCCAGGGCAGGAAGGAGGGCGCCATGTGGGCCGTGCGCAGGCCGTTCTCGCCGTCGGCGCCGAAGTAGGCGATGTGCGTCCGCACGAACTCGTCGTACACACCCCGTCGTTTGATCTCCAGCATGGCCTTGACGAACCGCCGCCGCTCGGTGCGCGTCAGCCTGCTCGCGTTCTTACGCACGTACGCCATAGTGTCCCCCCGTGTGCGCGTGCCACCCGCCGACCGGGCCCGGGGCCAGGTCGCGCAGCCGCTGGCCGGGGCCGAGCTCGTCGACGGCCGCGCGGGTCGCCTCCAGCGGTGTCCGGTACGACTGGTAGTGGTCGACCATGCTCAGCCAGGTCCCGTCGGCGCGGCGCATCAGGTGCAGCGGCCGCCCGTCCACGGTGATCTGCCACTCGGCGCCGGCGGGGGCCCCGGCCACGAGCGGCAGGAGCATGCCGCGGATGCGTCGCCCGCGGTAGGTCTCGTCGAAGAAGGTGTCCGTGTGCCGGGCCTCCTTTCCGGGGCTCGGCGGGCGGGAGGCGGCGACGACGGGCGCGAGCGCCAGGGCGGCGACGGAGCCGAGCAGGCCCCGTCCCAGCTCGCGCCGTGTCCGGGCGCCGGGCCCGTCTCTCAGCGGGCTTCCTGACCCCTGATCAGCGTTCGTCGGCGTTCCTGAAGCACCCATGACCATCACTCGTTCCGTGTCGGGTTCGGCTGTCGTAGCGGTAACCGCCCGACGGGCTCCGCGGTCACCGCGAGGGCGGCCGTCCGGTGATCCCGGCGGCGTCCGGGTATGGCGAGGGGCCCGGTGCGCCGTCGGCGCCCGGGCCCCTGTCGACCGGCGTGGCGCTACTGGGCCGGGCCCGTCCCCAGGCTCGCGCCGGGGACCGTGCGAAGTGCCGGGCCGACCACGCCGGCCTGGGGCTCCTTCACGTCGGGGAGGCCGAATCGGCGGGGGTTCGGCGACGTCAGCGGGGCGTCCACGGCGAGGCCGGGGGCGAGGGTGGACACCTCGGCGGCGGGGGCGTCGAGGTTCAGGTGGTCGAAGCCGTCGCCGAGGACGTGCGGCAGGGGCGCGTGCAGGTCGGCGCCGGGCAGGCCGCCGCTGATGGGCAGCTGCGGCAGGGCCCGTTCCGGGAGGAGCCGGCCCTCGGCGTACCCCGAACCCTCGGGTGCGCCCGGCTTCGGCAGGGGCAGCTCCGCGCCGAGCTGGGGCAGCTCCATGTCGAGGGACTTCTCCACGCCCTTCAGCGGCACCGGGACCGGGACCGTGCCGACCGCGGCGGCGGGGGTCGCGCCGGCTCCCACGGCGGCCGCGACGCCCGCGATGACGGCGGCAAGGGTTCCTCGGGTGGTCGACTTCATGTCAGGCACGATCCTTTTCGGGGTTCGGGGCGTTCGTCGTCCGTAGCGCGTAACGAGCCGGAAAAGGACCGCAGTTCAAGAATCCCCCGGGTGCAGCAATGGTCAGCTCGTCCAGAAGTCCCACCAGCGGGTGAGGATCAGCATGCCGACGACCCCGATGTGCAGCACCGGCAGCAGCCAGGCGAACTCGGCGAGGAAGGTCTTGACCGGGGCCGGCGCGGGCAGGAAGCCGTTCCGTACGACGAACGACGTCACGTACCAGAACAGCAGGATCGTCGCGATCCAGGCCAGACAGCACCACAGGCACAGCGCGTTGATCCGGTACAGCGACTCGAACTGCAGCCATGTCACGAAGCAGATCCCGAACAGGCAGCCCGCCTCGAAGGTCAGCCAGTACCAGCCGGGGAACCGCGCCCCGGCCAGCAGGCTCACGCCGACGCAGATCACGATGCCGTAGGCGACCAGGCCCAGCATCGGGTTGGGGAACCCGAAGGCGGAGGCCTGGTCGCTCTTCATCACGCTGCCGCAGGACACCACCGGGTTCAGGCTGCAGCCGGGGATGAAGTTCGGGTTCTCCAGCAGTTTGAACTTGTCGAGGGTGATGACCCAGGAGGCCAGCAGCCCGGCCGCCCCGGTGAGCAGGACGAGCAGGGCGAAGTCGCGGCTGCCGCCCGCGGTCCGGAGCATCAGCCGCGCAGGCGGCGGGCCGGCAGGACGGCGTGCGCGGCGGCGTGCAGGGTCTCCTCGGCGCCGGCGAAGGCGGCCAGCGCCTGTGGCGGGACGGGCACGCCGGGCCGCCCCTCGGGCCAGGTGCGGGTGGTGAACACCAGGTAGGCGTGGCCGCGTTCGGCGACCGCGGCGAGCCACTCCGGCGGTGCGGTGCACTGGGCCCTGAACTGCGGCCGCGACATGGTGAGGACGGCCTGGCCGGCCTCGACGAGCAGGCCGACCGGCAGGCTGGGCCGGGTGGTCCCGTCGGCCAGGTCCCCGCCGACCCGCAGTCCGTTGCTCGTGAGCAGGTGCTCGACCGCGGCGGACGTCGCCTCCGGGCCGCCCTCGGCGTCCCCCAGGGAGTAGCCCAGCAGATAGGGCATGTCGGAGCCGTCGGGGGCCTCGCCGCTCCAGGCCAGCACGACGAGCGTGCCGAGGTCGGCGGGGTGGAAGGGACGCGGGTCGCTTGAGGTTGAGGTCACCGCGCGACCTTATCGACGGGCCGGTCGGCGGCCCGGCGTCCGCTCACCCGACCGGAGCAGCGCCCCGGGGCTCTCCACACGAACGAGGGACGCCGTCCGCGACGCCCCTCGAACGCTCGTCAGGGACGCCCCTCGAACGACCGTCGGGACGGGCCCTTCGAACGCTCCCGGACCGCCCTTCGACCGCCCCTCGGCTGGGTCAGCTCTGCAACGGGAGACCGCCGAGCAGCGGGTTGTGCTGGTTCAGGGCCGTGGTCGCGCCCTTGACCGTGTTCAGCACGGAGTCCTTGTTCTCGGTGTCGAGCGCGTTCGACTGGTGCTGCAGCGGCATCACGTCGCGCAGGGTGACGGGGCCCTTGGTGAGCGAGTCGACGGCGCCGTTGAGGCTGGTGGGCATGCGGTCGGCGGCGGAGGCGGCGAACGCGGGCGCGGCGACGCCGACGAGGGCCACGGAACCGGCAACGACAGCGGCAGCCTTCAGGGACTTCATCGCGTTCCTTTCTTCGGCGACTCAGGTCACCTCGGGTGATGGGACGCCGTGTTCAACGATGTCCGGCCGGGGCGGAAACCCCGTGTGCGGAAGACATATGAGATCCCGCGCACCGCTCGGGAAACGTCCCCAAAAACGCGAACCGGCCGTGCCCCCCCGGGTAAACCCCCGCGGTACGGCCGCCGAATGGGTGGGGAGATTACAGCGCCCTTTTAGCAAGGGTTTGCGG
>NZ_JBSHAQ010000002.1:7954-132336 GCF_053611585.1 Streptomyces sp. NPDC054794
ATACCCCCCCCCCCCCCCGCTCCCAAACCCCCCCCAAACCCCCCCCCCCGGCGGCCCGCGGGGGCCACCGCGGGGGCCCCCCCCCGGCCGAAGGGGTGCGTCTTGACGTCAGCCGTTGACGCAGGTGTTGCCGAACGCCGGGTTCAGCAGGGCGACGACGTCGACGGTGTTGCCGCAGACGTTGACCGGCACGTGCACCGGAACCTGGGCGGTGTTGCCCGACAGCACACCCGGGGAGTTGGCGGCGGCGCCGGACGCGCCGCTGTCGGCGGCGGCAATGCCCGCGCCACCGGCGATGGCAGCGGCGGCGGCAGCGGTGGAAAGGACCAGGCCCTTCGCGATACGCGACATGGAGAAATGCTCCTTGGGAGTCGAGACAACTTCGGGCGGGGATGCCCGGCGCAGTGTCAACGCCTCGCTCCGCCAAGGGTTGTGCCGCCAGTGGAGTGATCTCGCGAGGGGGCCGGCTTCACAATTCCGACATAGTTGCCCTGTTTATCCGTATTAGCACGTATGCCAGCTAGAGTTGCGGGCCTTGCGAAGCACCGCTGCAGCCAGCACATCGCATGGGGTGACCAGCTGACCTTCCGGCTCGTTTCCATCCGGGACGCGGCGTGGACCGGCGCACTCCTCGTCGCCCTCGACGCGCGGCAGTACGACGCGTACCCACCCGCAGTCCCGAGCGCCCCCGTCAGCGAGGAAGCCGCCGTATGCACCACTCAGCACCCGACCCTCGGCCGCCGGTCCTCCACCTCGCGCAGCCCGTCGACGGCGGGGTGGCCCGCGTGGTCCTGGACCTGACCCGGGCCCAGCTCGCGGCCGGCCTCGACGTCGTCGTGGCCTGCCCCGGTGGCGAACTGGCCGCCGGCGCAAGGGCGCTGGGCGCACGGGTACGGCACTGGCGGGCGAGCCGCGCACCGGGACCGTCGCTCCGGCGGGAGGTACGGGACCTCGCGCACCTGGTCGAAGAGGTACGGCCCGCACTGGTGCACGCGCACAGCGCCAAGGCCGGACTGGCCGGACGGCTCGCGGTGCGCGGGCGGATCCCGACCGTGTTCCAGCCGCACGCCTGGTCGTTCGAGGCGGTCGGCGGGTTCACCGCGCGACTGGCGCTGAGGTGGGAGCGATGGGGCGCGCGATGGGCGCACCGGGTGGTGTGCGTGAGCGACGCGGAGCGCGCGACCGGCCTGCGCGCCGGGATCCGCGCGGACTTCGCCGTCATCTCCAACGGCATCGACCCCGACCGCTTCCGCCCCGCGGCCACGGCCGCCGTACGCAGCGCTCCGGGCCTCGAACTCGCCCCGGCGGCACCGCTGGTGGTCTGCGTGGGACGGCTGTGCCGGCAGAAGGGCCAGGACGTCCTGCTCGCGGCCTGGGACGCCGTCCTGCGGGACCTGCCCAACGCCCGGCTCGTCCTCGTCGGCGACGGACCCGACCGCGAGGAACTGCGGGCCCGCGCCCCCCGGTCCGTGCTGTTCGCCGGCGCCGTGGCCGACCCCGCCCCCTGGTACCGGGCCGCCGATCTGGTCGTCCTGCCCTCGCGCTGGGAGGGCATGGCGCTGGCCCCGCTGGAGGCCATGGCCTGCGGGCGGCCCGTGGTGGTCACGGACGTCGACGGCGCCCGCGAGAGCCTGCCCCCCGCGCTCACCCGGCACTGCCTGGTCCCGCCGGAGTGTCCGGCGGCGCTGGCCGAGGCCGTCGCCGCGCTGCTGCCCGACGCCTCGCTGCGCGCATGGCTCGGTGACCGGGGGCGCCGGCACGTCCTGTCCACGCACGACGTGCGGCACACGGCCGAGGCGGTCGCGGACCTGTACCGCGAACTCCTCGGCGCCGCCGCCGTGTCCCCCGAGTGCAGGGAGTCCATCCACTCGTGACTGCGGAAAGCACCGTCCCCTCCCCCGGCGCGCTGCCGCGGGACCGCGGATTCCCGGCCGTCTCGGTCGTGTCGCAGCGCCTCGGCGGCGGCTTCCGGCTGCCCGCCCGGCGGCCGCCCGCACGGCCCGTGTCGGGGGTGCCGCTGCTCGCCGCGGATCTGACCGCCGCCCTGTGCGGCGCCGCGGTCCTCACCGCCGACCGGCCGCGCCCCCTGCTGGTGGCCCTGCTGGTGACCGGGGCGATAGTGCTGCGCCCGCGGCCCGTGCGGTGCCTGCCGATGGTCCTGGACGAACTGCCCGCCGTCTGCGGCCGGATCGCCGTGGTCTGGCTGGGGCTCACCGCGCTCGTGGCGGCGTACGCCCCGCAGCGCGCGCTGTCGGCCCGCGGCCTGCTCCTGGGCTGTGCGCTGCACGCGGCGATGAGCGGCGCGGGCCGCGGCCTCGTGCACTGGCGGCGGCGCCTGGCGCTGTGCCGCGACCCGCGCGCCGCCCTGGTCGTCGGCCCGGCCGCGACCGCGCAGCGGGTGGCCGCCGCCGTCCTGCGCCACCCCGGCTCGGGCGTACGGCCCGTCGGTGTCGTCGCCGGGCACCGTGACGGCCTGGCCGGCGGCGAGGGCCTGCCCGTGCTGACCACCGGCGAGGAGGTCGAGCGGGCGCTCATCCAGAACGGGGTGCGGGCCGTGCTGACCGTCGGGCCCGCCGTACGCGCCGAACAGGGGTCGCTGCTGCGGGCGTTCGCCGAGTCGGGCTGTGTGATCTGGGAGGTGGACGCGGACTCCCCGGCGTACGGGACACGCGACCGGATCGCCGGATACCCCTGCCGGCGCCTGGAGTTGGGCGCCGGGCGGCGCGGCGGCGCGGGCAAGCGGGTGCTGGACGTGCTGGTGTCCGGGACGCTGCTGGTGCTGGTCAGCCCGCTGCTGCTGGTGTGTGCGGCGGTACTGCGGATCACCGACGGGCCCGGGGTGGTCTTCCGGCAGGAGCGCATCGGCAAGGACGGGCGCCCCTTCACACTGCTGAAGCTGCGCACGCACCGCCCGGCCGACGCGCACGAGGCGGCCACCCGGTGGAGCGTGGCCGACGAGCGCGAGATGGGCCGCTTCTGCCGCTTCCTGCGCCGGACCTCGCTCGACGAGCTGCTCCAGCTGTGGAACGTCCTGCGGGGCGACATGAGCCTGGTCGGGCCGCGCCCCGAACGACCGTACTTCGTCGCGCAGTTCGACCAGGCCCACCCCGGCTACGCGGCCCGCCACCGGATGCGGACCGGCATCACCGGCCTGGCCCAGGTCCACGGACTGCGTGGTGACACCTCCATCGAGGACCGTGCCCGCTTCGACAACGCCTACATCGACGACTGGTCGCTGTGGCAGGACGTCTGCATCCTGCTGCGCACGGCGGCCGCGCTGGTGCGTTCGGCGGGGAGCTGACCGATGACGCTCGCACTGTCGCTGCCGTCGCGCCGGGCCGTCCGACTCTCCCCCGTGCTGGCCGTGGTCGCGGTGATCGCCCTGCTCGCGCTGCCGCTCTCGGCCGGCGAGGAGGGCGGCGCGGGCCCGGCCGACGTGGCCTCCGCGCTGGTCGTGCTCTGCTGCGCCGTGCGTCTGGTACGAGACCGGCGGCGCCCCCTGTCCCGTACCGCCTTCGTCCTGCTCGGCCTGCCGGTCGTCGGTCTCGCGGTCGCCGCGGCCGGGGCGTCCTCGCCGGGCGCCGGGATCGCCGGCCTCGGCCGCTACCTCCAGGTCTTCGTCCTCGTCCCGGCCGCCGTGCTCCTGCTGATCCGCGGCAGGTCCGACTTCCGGCTGCTGGCCTGGTCGTTCGTCGCGCTGGCCGGATGGCAGGGGGCGATCGGCGTCCATCAGTACGTCACCGGGACCGGCGCCTCCTACCAGGGCCAGGACCTCCGGGCGGTCGGCACCTTCGGGGCGCAGGACGTGATGGGGATGGCGACGGTGGTGTCGTTCGGGGTGGTGTGCGCGGTGGGCCTGGCGCTCGGCCGGGTCTCCGTCCGGGACCGGGTGGTCGCCACCGTGTGCGCCCTCGCCCTGCTGCTCCCGCTCGCCCTGTCCTTCAGCCGGGGCGCCTGGCTCGCCACGGCGGCGACCTGCTCCGTCCAGCTGGTGCTGGCCGGACTGCGGCGGGCTCTGAAGGTGGGGGCGGCGGTGGCGGCCGCCGCCGTGATCCTGGTGGGCGGCTTCGGGGTCGGTACGGCGATGCTGCAGGAGCGGATCAACAGCATCACGCAGGTCGTCGACGCGCCGGACCAGTCGGTGGTCGACCGGTACACGATGTGGGCGGCCGCGACCGGCATGTGGCGCGAACACCCGCTGACCGGCGTCGGTCTGAAGGGCTTTCCGGAGTACCGCGACGGCCATGCCTCGCTGGCGCTCTCCTCCGGCAGCGACACCGCGGGCGCGGGCGAGGCCTACCGCAGGCAGCCGCTGCTCTCCCCGCACAACATGTACCTGCTGGTCCTGAGCGAGCAGGGCCTCATCGGCCTGCTCACCCTCGCGGGCAGCTGGTCGGCCCTGCTGGCATGCGCACTGCGCAACCTGCACAGCCTGAGGCGGCCGCGCGACACCACCGGCTCCGGCCCCGCCCCTGCCCCCTCCCTCGACTGCGCCCTGATCTCCTGCGGCCTACTGATCTGGCAGCTGATCGACTTCGGCTACGCCGACATCGGCGGCCCGTCGACGGTACTGACCGCCGTGGGCTTCGGGCTGGCCGGGTGGTGGGCGCTGGCCGGGGACGGCGCCGAGGGACGTACCGGAACGGGACGCGGAGGCACCGGAACCGCACGGGACGACGCCGGGAACGGACTGGGCGGCGGCGGGACGGGACTCGGTGGCGGCGGGCGCGGACTCGGCCGTGGCGGCCGGGGTTTCGGGGACGACGGTGGTGTCCGGGAGGCCGCGGTCCGATGACGGTGTCCCCTTCGCACAGTTCACACGCTCCCGAACCGGAAACCGACGACGCGACGGGCGTGCCCTCGGCCCGGGGTGAGGCGGGTGCCGAGTCCGGGACGGGTGCCGAGTCCGGGACGGGTGCCGAGTCCGGGACGGAGGCCGACGAAGGTGCCGGGGCCGTCACCGCCCAAGTCGCCCCGTCCGCCCCGGTCTCGCGTGGGTTTCTGGCGCGGGCCACCCTCATCACCGCGTCCCTGTCGGTCGCCGGGGCGTTGCTCGGGCTGGTTCGGGATCAGTCGCTCGCCCGGTTGTTCGGGGCGGGGCGGGACACGGACGCCTTTCTGGTCGCCTGGACCGTGCCGGAGTTCGCGGCCACGCTGCTCATCGAGGAGGGACTGGCGTACGCGCTGATCCCGGCGTTCAGCCTGGCGCTGGCCCGCCGAGCCCGGGGCGCCCCCGGCAACCCCGTCCGCTCGCTGGTCGCCGGCACGCTCCCGAAGCTGTCGCTGGCCTTCGTCGCGGTGTCCGCGGTGCTCATCGGTGCCGCCCCGCAACTGGTCGCGATGCTGGCGCCGGGCCTGCCCGACCCCGCTCTCGCCGTCGACTGCACCCGGCTCACCGCGACCTGCGTGCTGAGCTTCGGGCTCGCCGGCTACTGCAGCGCGGCCCTGCGCGCACACCGCCGCTTCCTCGCGCCGGCGGCGATCTACGTCGCCTACAACACCGGCATCATCACGACGATGTTCGTCCTCGGCGGCCGCTGGGGGGTGCGCGCGGCGGCGCTCGGCGTCGCGATGGGCGGCCTCCTGATGATCGCCGTACAACTTCCGTTCCTGTGGCGGAGGTTGAGCCGTGCCGCGACACCCGCCCCGGCCGGTGACACGGCCGCCGGGGCACAGCCCGTGGGCGTGGCCCTGATCGCCACCGTGCTGCTGTTCGCCCTGTGCCGCCAGTCCCAGGTCCTGATCGAACGCTTCCTCGCCTCCCCTCTCCCGCCGGGCGCCATCTCCCACCTGAACTACGCCCAGAAGGTGGCCCAGATCCCGATGACGCTCTCGTTGATGCTGTCCACCGTCACCTTCCCGGTGGTGTCGCGGGCGCTCGCCGAGGGCGACACCGAGCGGGCCCGCACCCGGGTGGAGCGCGACCTGGCGCTGGCCTCGACCCTGGTGCTCGGCGGCGCCGCGGTCGTCGTGGCCTGTGCCCCGCAGATCGTCGAACTCCTCTTCCAGCGGGGCGCGTTCACGGCCCGGGACACGGCCGCGACCGCACAGGTGATGCGCGTGTACGCGCTCGGGCTGCTCGGCCAGACCCTCACCGGTGCCCTGGTCCGCTCCTACTTCTCGGCGGGCCGGGCCACCTGGTACCCGGTCGGCGCGATGGCCGCGGGCATCGCCGTGACCGCCTGGGCCGGCGCCCTGGCCGTGGGCCCCTGGGGCGTCACCGGGATCGCCGCCGCCAACGCCCTGGGCATCACCCTCACCGCCGCGCTGCTGCTGGCCGGCATACGCGACGCCGGACACGCCACCCCGCGCGGCGTCGCGATCCGTACCGGGACCGTGCTGCGCGAGCTGAGCCGCCCGTTGTGGGCCGCCGCCCTCGCCACGGCCGCCGGGGCGGTCGCCGCCGCGGCCCTCCCTACTCCCTCGGCCGGTCTCGCCGCCGGCGGCCTGACCACGGCCGCCGTTTTCGTCCTGCTCGGCCGGGTCCTGGGCGCCCTGGGCTTCGCCCCCGCGCTGCGTTCCCTGCGTTTCCTCCGTACCGTCACCCGAAGGGTCGCCGATGGCCTCTTCCGCTGATCACCCCCGCGTCGCCCGGCGCGCCGCCCCGCGCCCGGGCCCGGTCCCCTGGGTGGCGATGTACCACTCGGTGGGCGACTGCTCCTGCGACCCGTACCGGATCACGGTCACCCCCGACCGCCTCGACCAACAGCTGGCCTGGCTGCGCCGGCGCGGACTGCGGGGCGTCTCGGTGGCCGAGCTGCTCGCCGCCCGCGCCCGCGGTGAGGCGCGCGGCCTGGTGGGGCTGACCTTCGACGACGGGTACGCCGACTTCCTCGACCACGCCCTTCCGGTGCTGCGCCGCCGGAACTGCAACGCCACCCTGTTCGTCCTGCCGGGCAGACTCGGCGGGGACAACGCCTGGGACGTACTCGGCCCGCGCAAGCCGCTGCTGACCGCGGACGGCATCCGGCGGGCCGCCGCCGAGGGCGTGGAGATCGGCTCGCACGGCCTGACCCACGTCGACCTCACGCGCGCGGACGACCTCACGCTGAAGGCCGAGACCGTCGAGAGCCGGGCGGCCCTGGCGGAGCTGACCGGCACGCCGATCGAGGGCTTCTGCTATCCGTACGGCACGGTCGACCGGCGCGCCGTCGACGCCGTACGGGACGCCGGATACACCTACGCCTGCGCCATCGACCCGCGCCCCCTCAGCGGCCTCCACGCCCTCCCCCGGGTCCACATCGGGCAGAACGACACCGCCGTACGCCTCCTCCTCAAGTACCGGCTGCACCGGCTGCGCCGCCGTCCCGTCGAGGGGCTGCGGTGAAGGCCCTGCACATCATCACCGGCCTCGGCACCGGGGGCGCCGAGCAGCAACTGCGGCTGCTGGTCGGCCATCTGCCGGTGCAGAGCGACGTCGTCACGCTCACCAACCCGGGCCCGGTCGCCGAGGGGCTGGTCGCCGACGGCGTGCGGGTGGTCCACCTCGGCATGACCGGCAATCGCGACCTGGCCGCGCTGCCCCGCCTGGTCGGGGTGGTGCGCCAGGGCCGCTACGACCTCGTCCACACCCACCTGTACCGGGCCTGCCTGTACGGCCGGATCGCCGCCCGGCTCGCCGGGGTCCGCGCGGTCGTCGCCACCGAACACTCCCTGGGCGACTCGCAGATGGAGGGCCGGCGGCTGACGGCGGGCGTGCGCGCGCTGTACCTGGCCGGGGAGCGGCTGGGCCGGACGACCGTCGCCGTCTCCGCCACGGTCGCCGACCGCCTGGAGCGCTGGGGCGTGCCCGGCCGGCGCATCGAGATCGTGCCCAACGGCATCGACCTGGCCCGCTTCCGCTTCGACCCGGTGCGCCGCCTGCACACCCGCCGCCGGCTCGGCCTGCCCGACGAGGCGTACGTCGTCGGCGGTATCGGACGCCTCACCCCCGGCAAGCGCTTCGACGTGCTGATCCGGGCACTCGCCCGGCTCCCCGCCGACTGCCGGCTGCTGCTGGTCGGCGGCGGCCCCGAGGAGAGCGCCCTGCGCGCCGTCGCCCGCGAGGCGGGGGTCGCCGACCGGGTGCTGTTCACCGGCGAGCGGCCCTACGCCCCGGACGGCTCCCCCGGCCCCGACCTGCCGTCGCTCACCTCGGCCATGGACGTGCTCGCCTCCCCCTCCCCGGAGGAGGCCTTCGGACTCGCGGTCGTCGAGGCGCTGGCCGCCGGACTCCCGGTGCGCTACGCCTCCTGCCCGGCCGTCGAGGACCTGCCGCCCGCCGCCGCCCCGGACGCCCGCCGGGTCCGCGGCGGCCCCGACGAGTACGCCCGCGCGCTCGCCGCGACCCACACCGCCGGGCCCGGCCCCCGTACCGCCCCGGACGCCGCCCGCCACTACTGCGTCACCCGCAGCGCCGCCCGGCTCATGGACGTCTACACGGCGGCCGTCGCCGGCGGGATCCCTCCGACCCGATCCCCTCAGGGAGTCAGTTCCCCATGACCGAGAACACCAGCAGACAGCGCCGCGCCGCCCGCTTCCCGCGTGCGGTCCCGCCCTGGTCACTGCTCGCGGCCGGTGCCGTCCTCGGCGGCGTGCTCGGCGGCGCGTACGGGATGCTCAGGACGCCGACGTACACGGCCACCAGCTACCTCGTCGTCGTACCGACCGAAAGGTCCGACCCCGCCGACGCGCTGGGCTTCGCGCAGGCCTACGGGCGAGTCGCCACGCAGCTCGCCGTGCTCGGGGACGCGCAGCGGTGGGCCGGGGTGCCGGTGAGCACCCTCCAGAGCAGCGTGCGGACGCAGACCTCGCCGGACGCGCCGATGGTCTCGGTCTCGGCGACCTCCGCCCGCCCGGAGAGGGCCCGGGACATGGCCAACGCCGTCGCCCGCTCCCTGACCCGGCACGCCGACGCCACCAAGAGCGGCACGCACGTAGAAATCCTGCAGTTCTCCCGCGCCGTCGAGCCCACCACGCCGACCTCGGCCTCCCCGGAGGTGACCGGCCTGGTGGGCGCGAGCGCGGGCGGGCTGCTGGGCGGCCTGGTGCTCCTGGTACGGCCCCGGCGCGCCCCCGAGGAGGAGGAGATTCCCCGCGCGGTGACCGTGCCCGCCCCGGCCGTCGCCGCCGACGCGCACCGACACCTGTGACGACGACGCACGCACCCGCCGCGACCCGCACCATCGAGCTGGTCACCGACGACCGCGCCTTCGCCGCGCTGGCCCCGGCCTGGGACCGGCTGTACCGGCGGTGCGCGGCGGCGACCCCGTTCCAGAGCCACGCCTGGCTGTACTCGTGGTGGCTGTCGTACGGCAGACCGGGACGGCTCCGGCTGGTGCTGGTGCGGTCCGGCGGTGAACTGGTGGCCGCCGCGCCGCTGATGCTCGTGCGCCGCCCCCTGCCCACGCTGGTGCCGCTCGGCGGGGCGATCTCCGACTACGCGGACGTGCTGCTCGACGACACGGCCGGCTGGCAGGCCGTGGCCGCGCTCACCGAGGGGCTGTCGGCGGCCGCCCGCACCGCGCTGATCGACTTCCGCGAGGTACGGCCGGGCGGCGCGGTGGAGCGGGTCTTCGACCGCTGGAACGGGCCGCGCCGCCGGGTGCGGGACTCGGTGTGCCTGGAGCTGCCCGCCGTCCCCATGGACGAGCTGGTCTCCCGGCTGCCCCCGGGCAAGGCCCAGCGGGTGCGGGCCAAGCTGCGCAAGCTGCGGGCGCTGGGCGTGCAGCGGCACGTCGTGCGCCCGGACGGGGTGGACGCGGCGCTGCGCCGGTTGCTGGAGCTGCACCGGTTGCAGTGGCAGGGGCGGAAGGTGACGTCCGAGCACCTGCACCACCGGTTTCGCGAGCATCTGGTGCGGTCGGTGGGGCCGATGGTGCGGTCCGGGGACGCGGTGGTCACCGAGTTCCGGCTCGACGACGAGGTGGTGGCCGTCGATCTGACGCTGCTGTCGCGGCGCCTGGCGGGCGGCTATCTGTACGGCGCCGACCCGCGCCTGCGGGAACGCAAGGCGGACGTCGCGGTAATGCTGCTGGACGCCTGCGCCGAACACATCGGCACGGGCGGGCACGGCACACTGAGCCTGTTGCGCGGCAACGAGCCGTACAAGCAGCACTGGCGCCCCGAACCGGTCGCCAACCAGCGGCTGTTGCTGGCCCGGCGGCGCACCGCCCCGCTGCTGTCGGCGGCGCTGTGCGACGCCGCCGCGCGGCAGCGGGGCAAGACGGTCCTGCGCCACTGGAAGGAGCGCGTGGGGGGCGGCGGCCCCTGACCCGGACCGCGGTCCCTGGCTCGGGCGCCGCCGCCTGGCAGCACTACCCGTTGCGGGACCATCGGTTGACGGGGAAGCACAGCTTCCCGCCGAGCCAGTCCTCCAGCCAGTCCCCGAGGTCCGCCGGCGAGCACTCGGCCGGGGACTGCGGGGTCGGCTCGTCGGTGCGGCTGCCGGACAGGACGGACCGGTAGACCTCGGACGACTCGGGGTTGGCCCGGCACTGCCACACACCGTGCGGGCAGTAGTCGGTCACCGTGTTGTACAGCGGCCTGTGCTCGTCCATCCAGGCGAGCATGCGCCGTACGTACTCGGCGTTGTCGCCGTTGCGGAAGAGCCCCCATTCCGGATACGAGATGGGCTTGCCGTGGGCCTTCGCGAAGTCCACCTGATGCTGCAGGCCGTAGGGCTCACTGACCTGCTCGTCGAACGACAGCCCGGTCGGCTGGTCGTAGGAGTCCATGCCGATGATGTCGACCGTGTCGTCCCCGGGGTAGCACTCCGTCCAGGGAACGGCGTCCCGGCCACGGCTCGGCGCGAAGTCGAACCGGAACTTCTGCCCGGGCACCGACCGCATGGCGGTGACGATCCTGTTCCAGTACGCCTTCCAGGCCTCCGGGTCCGGCCCGCAGCGGTGGGTGTAGGTGATGCCGTTCATCTCCCAGCCGAGCACGACGATCGTGTCCGGCACCCGCAGCTCCACCAACCGTTCGGCCAGGGTCCGGAAGTGCTGGTCGAACTGCCCGTCGGCGCCCTGTCGCAGCAGTCGGCGGACCTCGTCGTCGGAGACGTCGTCCTCGTTGCGCTCCATCATCGGCACGTTGAGGACGAGCATCCGGTCGTCCTTCTCGCGCCGCCACTGCGCCCAGGGGTCCAGGAAGCCGGGCTCACCCTCGATGTCGCTCCAGTGGTTGCCCGGCAGATACGTGTGGGCGACCCGCAGCTCGGTCCCGCCCAGCCACTGGCTCATCTCGGCCATTCGGGAGAGGCCCAGGGGGCCGGAGTCGAGGAAGGCACCGAAGGCGGGGTGCGTCCCCGGGGCGGTCGTGGGGGCCGGGGTCCCGATCGGGGCCGAAGCCGGAGCCGGGGGGTCGGCGACCCGCACCACCCCCGCACCGGCGGCGAATACGGGCCCGGACGCCAGGGCCACCGCCGCCGCGACCGCCGCGACGACCGCTGCCGTCCGACCGGACCGGGGCCCTCGCTGCTGTGGAGCCATGCCCGCTCCTCTCTCCACTCGGCTCGGCGTGCCGCCCAGCCCGGTCCGTGACTGACACTCAGTCACTACTCAGCCGTATTCATACGATTTCCGCCAATGCGGATACGGCTTTCGTGTGTTTCGAGCGCCTGCACGGGTGACCGGCCTGGAAGAGAGAGATCCGGAAGAGAGAGGAGGCATCGGGGCGCGGGTGCCGGGCGACGGCGGCGTCCGGCACCCGACGCGCTACCGACGGGACGTGGCCCGGCCTCGCCGGTACAGGATCGTCCCGCCCACGATCAGCGCCGCGCTGACGGCCGAGGTCGCCGGCATGGCCTCACTGCCGGTGTGCGCCAGGGAGGGCGGCGAGCCGTGCTGGCCGTCGCCGGACGGGGTGTCGTCGCCGTAGCCGTAGACGGGCGGTTGGGTCGTGAACGGAGGCGCGGTGGGCGGTGAGCCGTGCTTATGCCACCCGCGGGCGTGGGCACGGCCGGAGGCGTGGAGGATGGCGCGGCGGGCAGGTCGACGTCGCCGGGGTGGTTCGCCCGGGGGGGCAGAGGCGCCGGGCAGCCCGGCTTTCGGCGGGATCTGCTGCGTACTCGACGCACTGGCACAGGAGTTGGCGAACGCCGGGTTCAGCGCGGACACCACGTCGACGTAGTTGCCGCAGGTGTTCACCGGCACGTCCACCGGGACCTCGACGTTGTTGCCGGACACGACGCCGGGCGAGCCACTGGCGCCTCCCTCCGCGTCCGCGTCGTCTTCCTGCTCGAAGAAGTGGGAAGGCCGGCCCCGGATCGAAGGATCAACGGTCCTAGGCCGGCCATGGCACAGCCGGAGCTGATGCCGGGGTGTCGTCAGTCGTTGGCGCAGGCGTTGCCCAGCGCGGGGTTCAGCAGGCCGACGACGTTCACCGTGTTGCCGCACACGTTGACGGGAACGTGGACGGGAATCTGGATGGTGTTGCCGGAGACAACACCCGGCGAACCCGTGGACAGCCCCTCGGCCCCGGAGTCCGCGAAGGCCGGGGCGGCCCCGCCCAGAGCGAGGACGGCGCCCGCGAGGACGGCAGCGCTCTTCTTCATGAACTTTCCCTTCTCTGCGGTCATGCCCCAATCGACGGTCGAAACCGAGCGAGCGCGGCTGGATCGGCTCGCACCATGACCCGCAGGCTGTAAAACGAGGGATAGACAAACGAAGAAACTACGGAACGCGCGCTGTCCGAGAATTCACTCGAACGCCTTCGGAGATTGACAGAAATGCACTAGAGGAAACGCTTCTTCTGGAAATGGAAAAATCCGCTCGGGCCGCCGTGTGTGAACTGCACGGCGGCCCGAGCGGATTGTGCCGGAGCGTGGCTCAGCCGGTGTTGCCCGAGAGGGCCGAGATGTCGTCCAGGATGTGCGAGAGCGGCTCGTCGCCCTTGGCCTGGGTCGAGTTCTCGGTGCACTGCTGGTTCTGCGGGGCCGACAGGACGGGGATGTCCTGGACGCCGACGTTGGCGATCACGGCGGCGACGCTCTGGACGTCCGCCTTGGCCGGGAGGCCGACACAGGGCTTGTTCAGCGAGCCCTGGACCAGCGAAAGCTGCGGGCTCATGTTGCCCTGGGTCACCGAGTTGCCGAACGACTCCGAGGCCCCGACACCGCTGGCGGAGGTGGTGCCGTTGTCGTCACCGATGGCAAGCGCCTGCGGCGCGATGGCCACCGACGCACCGACGACGGACGCGACGACCGCTGCCACGGCCATTGCCTTCTTGAGCATTTCACTGTCCTTTCCTGGCTCCCGGCCAATGCTGGCCAAAGAAGCACGTTCCTGCCACCGCATCAACCGGGTGTCCGAGGATTGGTTGCGCGGCGTCACCCGTTCGGATCGCGGGGGCCCATTCCCGCGTATGGGCCAATGGGGTGAATGCCAGCAACCAATGGCGGGCGGGGTCAGTTGAAACAGGACGCTCCGGTGGACGGGGTTTCTCCAGAAGGGAACAGCAAGTGATCAAGAAGGTTCTGGCTTCGGCCGCGGTCGCCGCTTCGTTCGCGGGCGTCGCTGCCGGCGCGTCTCCGGCGCTCGCCATCGGTGACGACAGCGGCACCACCTCCGCCAGCGGCGTCGGCGCGTCGCAGTCGTTCGGCAACTCCGCCACGTACGGCTCCATGAGCCCGCAGCTCGCCCTCATCCAGGGCTCGTTCAACAAGCCCTGCATCGGCCTGCCGGCGAAGGCGAACGTCCAGAGCCTGCTCGCCCTCGCCAACGTCGGCGTCCAGGACATCCCGATCCTGTCGGCTCCGCAGAACCAGCAGTGTGTCGAGAACTCGACCCAGGCCAAGGGCGACGAGCCGCTGTCGCACATCCTGGACGACATCTCGGCCCTGTCGGGCAACAGCTGACCGGACGTCAGCCGGGCCCGCCCACGGGCCCCGACCAGCGGGCCGCCGAGTTCTCGGCGGCCCGTTGTCGCGTTCCGGCCCGCTCGGGCGCGACGGTCGGCGCCGGCCGCACCCCCCTCCAGGGGCGCTTGTCCCTTGATCGGACTGCGCTGGTCCGAACGGGGCAAAGGCCGCATCCTCCGGCCCGCTCGGACCGTTGACGATCATGTATCTCCCTCCCCGGAGTTCCGCTTTTCGAAGGGAAAGAACATGAAGAAGCTGTGGGCCTCTGCGGCCATCGCGGCGACGGTCGCCGGCCTCGCGGCCACGGCCGCTCCCCAGGCGCTCGCGATCGGTGACGACAGCGGCACCACCTCCGCCAGCGGCGTCGACGCCAAGTCGGAGTTCGGCAACTCGGCCACGTCGGGTGACCTGAGCCCGCAGCTCTCGCTGGTCCAGGGCTCGCTGAACAAGCCCTGTGTCGGCCTCCCGGCCAAGGCGGACGTCCAGAGCGTCGCCGCCGTGATCGCCAACGTCGGCGTCCAGGACATCCCCGTCCTGTCGGCCCCGCAGAACCAGCAGTGCACCGAGAACTCGACCCAGGCCAAGGGCGACGAGCCGCTCTCGCACATCCTGGACGACATCTCGGCCCTCTCGGGCAACGGCGCCTGAGTCAGAGCTCACTCGCCACGGCGGGTCACCGGTCCTCCGGTGGCCCGCCGTTCGCGTGTCACTTGCGGTACAGCGCCTCGATCTCCCGCGCGTAGGCCGCCGTGACCGCGTGCCGCTTGACCTTCAGGGACGGCGTCAGCAGTCCGTTGTCCTCGGTGAACTCCCCCTCGACCAGGGTGAAGGCGCGGATCGACTCGGCGCGCGAGACGGCCTCGTTGGCGTAGTCGACGGCCCTTTGCACTTCGGCACGCAGCCGCGGGTCCCCCACGAGCTCGGACAGCGGGGTGTCGGTGGGCAGCTTGCGCACCGACAGCCAGTGGGCGACCGCCTCGGGGTCGAGGGTGACGAGGGCGGCGATGAAGGGGCGGTTGTCGCCGACGACGACGCACTGGCCGACCGGCGGGCGGCTGCGCAGCCGGTCCTCCAGGACGGCCGGGGAGACGTTCTTGCCGCCGGTGGTGACGAGGATGTCCTTCTTGCGGCCGGTGATGGTCAGATACCCGTCGTCGTCGAGGGAGCCGAGGTCGCCGGTGGCGAACCAGTCGTCCGTGAGGACCGCGTCCGTGGCCGCCGGGTTGTTCCAGTACGCGCCGAAGACCAGCCCGCCCTTGATCAGCACCTCGCCGTCGTCGGCGATGCGGACGGCCGCGCCGGGCACCGGCTGGCCGACCGTGCCGGGGCGGGGTTTCAGCGGAGGCACGATGGTGGCGGCGGCGGTGGTCTCGGTGAGGCCGTAGCCCTCGTAGACCATGATTCCGGCCGCGTAGAAGAACAGGTTGAGGTTGCGGTCGAGCGGGGAGCCGCCGCTGATGGCGTACCGCATGCGGCCGCCGAGTTCCGTGCGCACACGGCGGTAGACCAGCAGGTCGTACAGGGCCCAGGCGGCGTAGAGACCCGGCCCCGGGCCCTTGCCGGTGCCCAGGAACTTGTTCAGGTAGGCCTCGCCGAAGCGTACGGCGATCCGGTCGGCGCGGTCGAAGGAGGCGCCGCGGCCGATCTTCTCGGCGGTGGCGCGCCCGGTGTCGTGGATCCGCTCGAAGAGATAGGGCACCCCGACCAGGAAGGTCGGCCGGAACTCCTTGAGCGCCGGGCGCAGTTCGTCGGGTTTGACGCTGGGGAAGTGGCCGATCTCGATGCGTGCCATCAGGCAGGCGATCTGCAGGGTGCGGCCCATGATGTGGGCGAGCGGCAGGAAGAGCAGGGTCGAGGCGGTCTGGCCGGTGACCGCCTGGAAGACCGGGTGCAGCAGCTCGACCGTGTTGGCGGCCTCGGCGTGCAGGTTGGCGTGGGTGAGGACGCAGCCCTTGGGCCGCCCGGTGGTGCCGGAGGTGTAGCAGAGGGTGGCGACGGTGTCGGGGGTCAGGGCGGCCCGGCGCTTGCCGACCTCCTCGTCGGGAAGGTCCCGGCCGAGCGTGGTGAGGTCCTCGACGGCACCGGCGTCGAGGGTCCACACGCGCGGGGGTTCGGCGTGCCGGGCGGTGCCGGCGACGACGGTGGCGGTGTTGGCCTCGGTCTCGGTGACGACGTACCGGGCGCCGGAGTCGCGGACGATCCACTCCACCTGCTCGGCGGAGGACGTGGCGTAGATCGGGACGCTCTGGCCGCCGGCCGCCCAGATCGCGAAGTCCAGGACGGTCCACTCGTAGCGGGTACGGGACATGACGGCGACCCGGCCGCCCGGTTCCAGGCCCGCCGCGACGAGGCCCTTGGCGGTGTCCATGACGTCCCGGGCGAAGGCGGCGGCCGTGACCGGGCGCCAGCCGCCCTCCGTCCGGCGCCGCAGGACCACGGCGTCCGGTTCCTCGGCCGCGTTGATGAACGGCAGGTCGGCCGTCGACCCGGTGGTCCGGTCCGGTGCGAGGGCCGGGGTGCGGGCCTCGCGTACGACGCCGTGCTCGTCCCTGACGATCTCCACCCTGGTACGGGCCGCCAGGTCGGTGCGTTGCCCGGCCCGCTTCAGATCCTTGCGTACGCCCATCACGGCTCCCGGTCGCGACTGGTGCTGACGTGCTGCCGAACGTACTTACCGGATCGTCAACTTACTCGTGCGTAAGGGAGGGTCAAGGGATCCGACACCGCCGGTTCGCGTGTGCTACCCGCGGCCTCGGTCCGCCTCCTCGATCGCCCGGGCGAGTTCGCCCACGGCCTTGTCCTCGGTGCTGCGTGCCAAGTCGGTGGCGTGCCGGTGGAGTTCGCCCGGTCCGGGGGCGCCGGGCAGCGCGCTCCAGCGCTCGTCGCCCTGGCGCAGGGCGTCGGCGAAGTAGGCGGCGACCGCGGTGACCTGGAAGCGGGGGCTCGCGCTCCAGACGGAGTCGGCCAGGGAGCCGGTCTCCAGGGCGCCGGTCGCCTCGTGCGGGTCGCGGGTCTCGGGGTCGAGCCAGCGCACCGTGGCCGTGGCGAGGTGGCCGTCGGTGCCGGGCTTGGTGCGCACGGCGTACAGGGCGGTGACGGTGTGACCGGGGCCGACCTCGCCGCCGTCGACGTGGTCGTTGCGGAAGTCGTCGTCGGCGACCTGGCGGTCGTCGTAGCCGACGAGGCGGAAGTCGGCGACCGTGTGCGGGTCGAAGGCGACCTGGGCCTTGGCGTCGCGGGCGGTCAGCTCGATGTTCTGCGGGAGTTGGGTGCAGAAGACCTTGCGGGCGCTCTCGTCGTCGGACACGTACGCCGTGTGCCCGTCGCCCTTGTCGGCGAGGCGTTCCATCAGCGCGTCGCCGTAGTCGCTGCCGACGCCGACGCCGAAGAGGGTGATGCCGTGTTCGCGGCGGTCCGTGGCGATGCGCTCCAGGATCGAGTCCGGGTCGGTGTCCCCGTCGTTGGCGAGCGCGTCGGAGACCAGGACGACCCGGTTGGTCGCGCCCTTGCGCAGGCCCTCGACGGCGGTGGCGTAGCCGGTCTCGACGCCCGCGCCGAGGTTGGTGGAGGCCTGTGCCTCCAGGCCGCCGATCGCGTCGTGGATCTCCCCGCGGTGGCCGCCGAGCCGCGTCATCGGCAGGACCGTCTCGGCTTCCTCGCTGAAGGTGACGATCGCGACCGAGTCGTCGTCGCGCAGTTGGTCCGTCATCGTGTCGAGGCCCTGTTTGGCGAGGTCCAGGCGGCCGGGCTCGTCCATGGAGCCGGAGACGTCGATGACGAACGTGAGGGCGGCGGGCGGGCGTTCGCCGGTTCGCTGGGCGATGGGGGTCCCCCCTGTTCGAGCGGAGTCGAGAACTTGGGGGCGGGTGGCGAGGCCGACCCGGACCAGGGACCAGTTCGGCTCGCTGGTGCGGGCCCCGTCGACGGTGACGGAGAAGCCGTTGCCGTCCGGGCGGCGGTAGTCCTGGCGGAAGCTGTTGACGAACTCCTCGGGGCGGATCGTCGACGGGTCGGGCAGCCTGCCGTCGGCGAGCGTGCGGCGGGCGTAGCCGTAGGAGGCGGTGTCGACGTCGAGGGCGAAGGTGGAGAGGTGGTCGGTGACGGGCGCGTCGCTCTCGATGCCCTGCCCGAACCGGTTCTCCGCCGAGCCCTGCTTCTCGGCCGGGCCGGGGGCCGGATACCCCGTGTGGTTCGGCCCGTCGACGGAGCTCTTCTCACTGCTGCCGCCCCCGCCGGCGCAGGCCGTGAGCAGCAGTCCGCCCGCCGCCGCGAGCGCGACCAGCGCACTCCGTGTCCGCCGTGCTCGGTACCACTCCATCGCAGCTGCCCCCTGTGGGTCGACGTCGACTTCTGTGACTGTGACGTCGCGAGGGGCCGGATCGTGCGGCACGGGGCGTTGCGGATGCGTCTCGAAGCGGCCACGGACAGGGCCCGTCGAGACCGGTGGGTGATCCTCCGGTGACCTAGGAGACGATGTCCTTGCGGGCGAAACCCCGGAAGGCCAGGGCGAACAGCACGAGTGCGTACGTTATGGAGAGCGCGGTGCCCTGGATCATCCCGGACCACTCGGGGTGCGCCTGGACGGCGTCGGCCCAGGCGAACTGCCAGTGCGCGGGCAGGAAGTCGCGCCAGTGGCCGAGGGCGGTGACGGCGTCCAGGACGTTGCCGACGATGGTCAGGCCGACCGCGCCGCCGACCGCGCCGAGCGGGGCGTCGGTCTTCGTGGACAGCCAGAACGCCAGCCCGGCGGTGACCAGTTGCGACACGAAGACGTACGCCACGACCGCCACGAGGCGCTGCGCGGCGGTGCCCGGGTCGAGCGCGCCGCCGGTGGGGATCTCCAGCGGGCCCCAGCCGTAGGCGGCGGTGCCGACGGCGAGCGCGACCAGCGGCAGCAGCACCATGGCGGCGAGGCTGAGCCCGAGTCCCACGACGAGCTTGGACCACAGCAGCCGGGCCCGGGGCACGGGCGCGGCGAGCAGATAGCGCAAGGATGACCAGGACGCCTCCGAGGCCACCGTGTCCCCGCAGAAGAGGGCGACCGGGATGACGAGCAGGAAGCCCGCGGAGACGAACAGGTTCACCGCGGCGAAGTTGGCGCCGGACGCGGTGGCCGTGTCCAGCAGCGTCACCTGGTTGTTGCGGGCGCCCGGCTCGCCGCCGATGGCGAAGGCGACGAGCAGCACGAACGGCAGGGCGGCGAGGATCCCGCCCATGATGAGGGTGCGGCGCCGCTTCAGCTGCCGGACCAGCTCCACCCGCAGCGGCAGTGTGCGCCCGGCCCGGTAGCCGGAGGCCACCTCGACCGGCTCGGCGAGCGTGCTCATGACGTACCTCCGATGAGGGTGAGGAAGGCGTCTTCGAGGCGGCGGTGCGGGCCCACCGACTCGACGGGCACGTCGAGCCGGACGAGCTCGGCCACCAGACGCGATGCGCTGCCGCCGGGTTCGAGCCGGACGAGCAGCCCGTCCTCGGTACGGACGGCCGAGGCGACCCCCGGCAGCGCGCCCACCTTCTCGACGACCGGCTCCTCCGGCGCAACGGCGGTGCCGACCAGCAGCGTGTCTCCGGAGCCGACTATCTCCCCCACCGGGCCGGCCTGGATCAGCCGGCCCCGGTCCATCACGACCAGGTGCGTGCAGGACTGTTCGACCTCCGCGAGCAGGTGGCTGGAGACGATCACCGTCCGGCCGGCGGCCGCGTAGCGGATCATCACCTCGCGCATCTCGCGGATCTGGGGCGGGTCGAGGCCGTTGGTGGGCTCGTCGAGGATGAGGAGGTCGGGCAGGCCGAGCATGGCCTGGGCGATGGCCAGGCGCTGGCGCATGCCCTGGGAGTAGGTGCGCACCGCGCGGGCGAGCGCGTCGCCGAGGCCGGCGATCTCCAACGCCTCGTCGAGACGCGCGTCCTCGGCCGGGCGGCCGGTCGCCCGCCAGTAGAGCTCCAGGTTCTCGCGGCCGGACAGGTGCGGCAGGAAACCGGCGCCCTCCACGAAGGCGCCGACCCGGGACAGCACCGGCGCGCCGGGCCGGATCGCGTGGCCGAAGACGCGGATCTCGCCGCCGTCCGGCTTGATCAGGCCCATCAGCATGCGCAGGGTCGTCGTCTTGCCCGCGCCGTTGGGCCCGAGCAGGCCCAGCACCTGGCCCTTCTCCACGCGGAAGGACAGCTCGCGCACCGCGTACCGGTCCGCCGACTTCGCGTACCGCTTGCTCAGGTCGGTGATCTGCAGGGGGACCTCGGCCAGTGCGGGGTCGGGCGCGGGGCCCGCCGTGCGGCGGCGGCCGGTCAGCAGCAGGGCGAGCGCAACCGCGGCGCCGGCCGCGGGCAGCCACCACACCCAGGACGGCAGCGCGGCGGCCGCGGTCGTCACGCCGGGGGCGGTGGGCACGCTCAGGTCTCCCTTCAGGGAGACGGTGTACGTCGCCGGGGCGGCCGGGGAGGCGTAGCCGAGGTCCGTGGAGGCGAGGACCAGGCGCAGCCGGTGGCCCTTCTGCATCTCGTGGTCGATCGCCGGGAGGGTGACCGTGACGTCCTTGCCGGACTTGGCGCCCTCGATGCGCAGGGGTGCGACGAGCTGGGAGGGCAGCACCTGTCGGGTGCCGCCGGGCCCGACGTCGTACACCTTCCCGAAGAGCACGGCGTCGTCGCTGGTCGAGGTCACGTGGACGGTGGCCGTCGGCGATCCGGTGACCCTGAGGTCGGCGCGCAGCGGGGCCGAGTCGAACCGGGCGTACTGGCCGGGGAAGTCGAGGGAGACCCCGATGCCGAGCGCGGACAGCTGAGCGAGGCCGCCGGTGCCGCCGAGGCCGGGCAGGGCGGAGACGCCGGGCGGGCTGGCGCCGGCCGGGTTGGCGACGCGCTGCTCGCCGCCGGTCAGCGCGACGGCCCGCCTCCGGCTCGACAGGCCGGGGTAGGTGTCGGCGCTCGCGCCCCGCAGCTGGGCGGCGCCGTCGGTGGAGTCGATGCCGCCGGTGCGGGTGATCCGGAAGGCCGGGCCGGTGCCGGTGCTCCTGTCGCCCTTCAGATACCGGTCGAACCAGTGCGTCACGCGCGTCTGGACGCGCCCGGCTTCCAGGTCGCCGCCGTCGTGCCCACCGGCGAGCCAGTCGACGTCCACCGGGGCGCCGCCCGCGCGGATCGCCCGCGCGGCGGCGTCGGACTGGGCGAGGGTGAACAGGGAGTCGGTCTGACCCTGGATCAGCAGGGTGGGCACCTTGATGCGGTCGGCGACGGCGGACGGCGAGCGCTGCTCCAGCAGGGTGCGGGCGGCCGCGTCCGGGGTGCCCGACTCGGCGACGCGGTCGTACATCCGGCACAGCGCGGTCTCGAACTTGTCGCAGCCGCCGCCGGTGTTGAAGAAGATCCCGGCCCAGAGCTTCTTGAAGACGCCGTCGGGGAACAGGGCGTCCGCGAGGTTCCAGTACGTGATGGCCGGGGCGATGGCGTCCACCCGGTGGTCGTACCCGGCGGCGAGCAGCGAGATCGCGCCGCCGTACGAGGCGCCGGCCACGCCGAGGCGGGGGTCGCCCGGCCTGTCGAGCCGCACCTGGGGCTGCCGGGCGAGCCAGTCGATGAGGCGGGAGACGTCGGCGACCTCGTACCGCGGGTCGTTCAGCCCGATCTTCCCCGTGGACCGGCCGAAGCCGCGGGCGGACCAGGTCAGTACCGCGTACCCGTCCCGGGCGAGGTCCTCGGCCTGTTCCCGTACGTCCTTCTTGCTGCCGCCGAAGCCGTGCGCCAGCAGGACGGCGGGGCGGCGGCCGGCGGCGGTCGAGGTGAAGTACGAGGTGTCGATGCGCACCCCGTCGGGCATCGTCATGACCCGGTCGGCCCGGCGTACCCCGGGGGCGTCGTCGGAGGCGACGGCCGTCCAGGTACCGGCTCCGGCGAGCACGACGACGGCGGCCGCGGCGGCCAGCAGCCTCCGCGGCGCACGCAGCAGCCCCCGGAATCCGGGCACTCGAAGATCCATGCCTCAACGGTACGGGCCGCCACCGACATCGGCTCCAGCCGCCGGGCTGAACCCCCGCCCCTCCCCGAGGAGTAGAGGCCCGCTCCCGCATACCGCGAACGTGGTACGAAGGCACATGACAAGCTTCGCGATTCGCCCTGCCGGTTCCGTCGCCGAAGTCGCCGCCGCCGAGCACCTGTTCGACCAGCCGGTCCGCACCGAGTGGGCCGCGCGCTTCCTGACGGCGGGCGGTCACCATCTCTTCCTGGCCTACCCGGACGGCGAGCAGGCCCCCGTCGGTTTCGTCAGCGGCGTCGAGACCGTCCACCCCGACAAGGGCACCGAGATGCTCCTGTACGAGCTCGCGGTGGCGGAGCCGTACCGGCGCCGGGGCATCGGGCGAGCGCTGGTCGGGCGGCTCGCGGCGCTGGGCCGGGAGCTGGGGTGCTACGGGATGTGGGTCCTGATCGACGCCGGGAACGACGCCGCCCTTGCCACCTACCGCAGTGCGGGTGGCAAGGACGACGGGACGTGCTCGGTGGTGACGTGGGACTTCGTCTGAGGGCCGGTCAGGCCTGCGCGTCCTCCGGGATCGACACCAGCCAGCGGGTGTCGCGGCGCGGCCGGAGGTAGAAGGCCCAGTAGAGGGTGGCGACGGCGGTGATGCCGCCGGTCCACAGCAGGTAGGCGGTCTCCTGCTGGCTGAGGATGTACGCCAGGACGGCGATCAGCACGACCGGCATCGCGGGCCACAGCGGCATGCGCCAGGCGGGCGTGTGCTTGTGCGCGCCGCGGCGGGAGAGCAGGGCGGCGACCGCGACGAGCAGGTACATCCCGGTCACCGAGACGCCGGTGACGCCGTAGAGGGTGTCCAGGTTGACGAAGCAGAGCAGCGCGCCGGGGACGCCCACCGCGAGCGTGGCGACCCAGGGGGAGCCGAAGCGGCCGAGCTTGGAGAAGACGTTGTTGACCGGCTCGGGCCAGGCCTTGTCGCGGGCCGAGGCGAACAGGACCCGGGAGTTCTGGATGACCATGACGATGCCCGCGTTGATGATCGCGAGGGCCACGCAGAGGCTGACGAAGGTGCCGACCGCGGAGTTGGACCAGGCGGTGACCATGGAGCTGATGTCTCCGCCGGTCAGCTCCTTGATGTCGGAGGCGCCCATGGTGATGGCGACGACCGGGACCAGGATGATCACGGAGGAGATGGCGAGGGTGGCCAGGACCGTGCGGGCGACGTTGCGGCGCGGGTGCTCCAGCTCCTCGGAGAGGTAGACGGCGGTCGAGAAGCCCTGGGTGACGAAGAGGGCGATCGCGAGCCCGGAGACGACCAGCATGGCCGTCACGGTGTCCGTGTGCCCGTTCTCGCCCACCACCTGCATCGAAGTGAGGCTGCCGAGGCCCCGGTGGCCGTGCGTGAAGCCGAGCATGGCCACGACGCCGGCGGCGATGACCTCCAGGACCAGGAAGATGCCGGTGATCCAGGCGTTGGCGCGCAGGTCGAGCAGGCCGGCGAGGGTGGCGAGCAGCATCACGCCGGCGCCGGTCATCGCCGGGTCGAGGTGGACGATCGGCGCAAGGTAGTCGGCCGTGCCCATCGCGATCACCGGTGGCACGATCATGACGACCAGCAGGGACAGCACGAAGACCAACCAGCCGGCCAGCCGGCCGGCGAGCGTCGACACCATGGCGTACTCGCCGCCCGCGCTGGGGATGAGGGTGCCCAGCTCGGAGTAGCAGAACGCCACGGCGATACAGAGGAGGGAGCCGATGGCGATCGTCAGGGCGGTGGCGGTGCCGAGCGAGCCGAAGAGGTCGGGAACCACCACGAAGAGCGTGGAGGCGGGCGTCACGCACGACAGCGTCAGCAGGGTGCCGCCGACCACGCCGATGGAACGCTTGAGCTTCTGAGGACTGTCCGTGGTCCCCGCCGGGACGGCGGTCTCGACGGGGCGGAGCGTGTCGGTCATGCGGCGGTTCCGATCGACTCGTGCGGTGATGGTTCGGTAGGGAGCGCTATCGCCTCCGGCGGCTCGCGTCGTACGTCATTTCTCTCGCTCCCGGTGCCGAATGGAACCCCGACGAAAACCAGCGCGTCAATGGGTGTTTACCTACGAAATCCGAAGGTCAACCACGCCTGTGATCACGTTTCCGACGGTTTCCCTATGCCCCTGGCCCACTTGGGCCCATACGAGAATCGCAGGGTGGGCGTCAAAAAAACGTCAGTACGTCCGCTATCCGGACGCGGAAAATCCGGTCGCACCGGTGTCGGTGGGCCCCGATAGAGTCGCCGGGCACATACAACACACAGGAACATCGGGGTGGGGACACATGAAGCTGCGGCACACCGCGGCCTGCGTGGGCTTGGTGACGGCGGCACTGGTGACGACGTCCGCCTGCGGGGCCGAGGGCGCGAAGACGGCGGCCAAGGCCGTGGACAGCGCCGACAAGGTCATGGCGGCGCTGGCCCGGGCGACGGACCGGACGGAGAACCTCGGCTCGGCCAAGGTGCGGATCAGCACCGACCTGGGCTCGCCGACCGGTCCGATCGCCATGGACGGCACGTACTCCTGGGGCGACGGCTTCGCCTTCGACGTCGAGACGGACACCAAGGCAGCCCGGATGCAGTCGCTGACCAGCTCGCCGAAGGTCCGCACGCTCTTCGTGGGCGGCGCCTACTACTACGACATCGACCCGCAGCCCTCCGGCCCGCTCAAGGGCAAGGAGTGGATGAAGATCGACGGCTCGGCCTTGTTCGGCGAGAAGGGTGCCCAGGCGCTGGCCGGGGGCGCCGGCGGCGGCAGCCCGGTGGCCTCCATGAAGGCCCTGAAGTACGCCAGCGACGTCGACGACCTCGGCAAGGAGACCGTCGACGGGCAGAGCACGACCCACTACCACGCCGTGGTCAGGGCGGACCAGATGGGCAAGCTCAAGGACGTCTACGGCGACCAGGGCAACATTTTCAACCAGACGACCGGCGCCAATGGCCGGCTGGTGCTGGACGTCTGGGTGAACGGCAAGGACCTGCCGGTGCGCATGAAGGAGGTGATCGGGTCCGCGACCGTCACCATGGACTTCGAGAAGTTCGGCGGGACGGCCACGGTCAAGCCCCCGCCGGCCGCGCAGACCGGTGACCTCACCGAGACGATCAAGAAGCTCCACCAGCAGCAACAGCAGGGCTGAGCCCGACACGGCGGCGCCCCGTCCTCTCCCACGCGGAGGACGGGGCGCGCCGGACTGGCTCAGTGGTTGCGCGGGAAGCCCAGGTCGACGCCCGTCGGGGCCTCGGACGGGTCGGGCCAGCGCGTGGTGACGACCTTGCCGCGGGTGTAGAAGTGCGTGCCGTCGTTGCCGTAGATGTGGTGGTCGCCGAAGAGCGAGTCCTTCCAGCCACCGAAGGAGTGGTAGCCCACCGGCACCGGGATCGGCACGTTCACGCCGACCATGCCGGCCTCGATCTCCAGCTGGAAGCGGCGGGCGGCGCCGCCGTCCCGGGTGAAGATCGCGGTGCCGTTGCCGAACGGCGAGCTGTTGATGAGGGCCACGCCCTCCTCGTAGGTGTCCACGCGCAGCACGCACAGCACCGGGCCGAAGATCTCGTCCTGGTAGGCCTTCGCGCTGGTCGGGACCTTGTCGAGCAGCGAGATGCCGATCCAGTGGCCGTCCTCGTGGCCCTCGACCGTGTAGCCGGTGCCGTCGAGCACGACCTCGCAGCCCTCGGCCGCCGCGCTCTCGACATAGGAGGCCACCTTGTCGCGGTGGACCTTGGTGATCAGCGGGCCCATCTCGGAGGTCGGGTCGTTGCCGGGGCCGATCTTGATCTTCTCGGCGCGCTCGCGGATCTTCTCCACCAGCTCGTCGCCGACGGCGCCCACCGCGACGACCGCGGAGATGGCCATGCAGCGCTCGCCCGCGGAGCCGTAGGCGGCCGAGACGGCGGCGTCGGCGGCCGCGTCCAGGTCGGCGTCCGGCAGCACCAGCATGTGGTTCTTGGCGCCGCCGAGGGCCTGTACGCGCTTGCCGTTGGCGGAGGCGGTGGTGTGGATGTAGCGGGCGATCGGGGTCGAGCCGACGAAGGAGACGGCCTTGACGTCCGGGTGCTCGAGGAGGCGGTCGACGGCCACCTTGTCGCCGTGCACGACGTTGAAGACGCCGTCGGGCAGACCGGCCTCGGCCAGCAGCTCGGCGATCTTGAGGGACGCCGACGGGTCCTTCTCGGACGGCTTCAGCACGAAGGTGTTGCCGCACGCGATGGCGATCGGGAACATCCACATCGGGACCATCGCCGGGAAGTTGAACGGCGTGATGCCGGCGACGACACCCAGCGGCTGGCGGATCGAGGCCACGTCCACGCGGCTGGCGACCTGCGTCGACAGCTCGCCCTTGAGCTGCACGTTGATGCCACAGGCCAGGTCGACGATCTCCAGGCCGCGCGCGACCTCGCCGAGGGCGTCGGAGTGCACCTTGCCGTGCTCGGCGGTGATCAGCTCGGCGATCTCGTCGCGGTGGGCGTCGAGCAGCGCGCGGAACTTGAACAGGATGGTGGTGCGCTGGGCCAGCGAGGACTGGCCCCAGGTGGCGTAGGCGTCCTTGGCGGCGGCCACCGCCGCGTCGACCTCGTCCACGGAGGCGAACGCGACCTTGGTGGTGACCGCTCCGGTCGCCGGGTCCGTGACCGGCCCGTACGTACCCGAAGCGCCTTCGACGGTCTTACCGCCGATCCAGTGGTTGACGATCTTCGTCATGCCCGGTTACTCCTTCACAGATGGCGGCGTCGGGTAAAGACGTGCCGTTCGTACAGCTCACGTGCCTTGACCGCGGAGGATCGCGTCGCGGTCTCGGCCACAGGAACATCCCACCAGGCCTGCGCCGGAGGCGCGCCCGACACAGTGTCTGCGGTTTCGGTCTCCACGTAGACACAAGTGGGAGTGTCGGTGGCCCGCGCCTCGGCGAGTGCCGCGCGCAGGTCACGGACGGTCTTCGCGCGCAGAACGCGCATGCCGAGGCTGGCCGCGTTGGCGGCCAGGTCGACGGGGAGCGGGGCGCCTGTGTAGGTGCCGTCCTCGGCCTGGTAGCGGTAGGCGGTGCCGAACCGCTCGCCGCCCACCGACTCGGACAGCCCGCCGATCGAGGCGTACCCGTGGTTCTGCACGAGCAGCAGCTTGATCGCGACGCCCTCCTGCACGGCGGTCACGATCTCCGTCGGCATCATCAGATACGTCCCGTCGCCGACCAGCGCCCACACGGGCCGGTCGACAGCGGCGAGCTTCACACCGATCGCGGCCGGGATCTCGTAACCCATGCAGGAGTAGCCGTACTCCAGGTGGTACTGGTCCGCCGAGCGCGTCCGCCACAGTTTGTGCAGGTCGCCGGGGAGGGACCCGGCCGCGTTGATGATGATGTCGCTCTCGTCGACGAGCGCGTCGAGCACGCCCAGCACCTGCGGCTGGGTCGGCCGTATGTCCGGCTCGTCGGCCTCGTAGCAGGCCTCGACGCGCTGCTCCCAGCGCTCCTTGTCCTCGGTGTACTCGGCGACGTACGGGTCGGCGACCCGGTGCCGGTGGATGTCCAGCGCCTCGGTCAGCTCCTGCAGGCCGCTGCGGGCGTCCGCGATCAGCGGCGCGCCGGCCAGCTTGTGGCCGTCGAAGGGGGCGATGTTGAGGTTGAGGAAGCGGACGTCCGGGTTCTCGAAGAGGGTGCCGGAGGCGGTGGTGAAGTCGGTGTAGCGGGTGCCGACGCCGATCACCAGGTCGGCGGTGCGGGCGAGCTCGTCCGCGGTCGCGGTGCCGGTGTGGCCGATGCCGCCGACGTCCTGCGGGTGGTCCCAGCGCAGGGAGCCCTTGCCGGCCTGGGTGGCGGCGACCGGGATGCGGGTCGCCTCGGCGAACTCGGCGAGCGCGCCCTCGGCCCGGCTGTGGTGGACGCCGCCGCCGGCGATCACCAGCGGCCGTCGCGCCGCCCGGATCGCCCGTACGGCCTCGGCGAGCTCGGCCGGGTCCGCGCCCGGACGCCGTACGGCCCACACGCGCTCGGCGAAGAACTCGTCCGGCCAGTCGTACGCCTCCGCCTGCACGTCCTGCGGCAGGGCGAGGGTGACGGCGCCGGTCTCGACGGGGTCGGCGAGGATCCGCATGGCCTGGAGGGCGGCCGGGATCAGCGCCTCCGGCCGGGTGATCCGGTCGAAGTACCGGGACACCGGGCGCAGGCAGTCGTTGACCGACACATCGCCCGCGTACGGCACTTCGAGCTGCTGCAGGACCGGGTCCGCCGGGCGGGTCGCGAAGACGTCGCCGGGCAGGAGCAGGACCGGGAGGTGGTTGATGGTGGCCAGGGCGGCGCCGGTCACCAGGTTGGTGGCGCCGGGGCCGATGGAGGTGGTCACCGCGTGCGTGGACAGGCGGTTGGACTGGCGGGCGTAGCCGACGGCCGCGTGCACCATCGCCTGTTCGTTGCGGCCCTGGTGGTACGGCATGTCGGCGGCGTACTCGATGAGCGCCTGGCCGATCCCGGCGACGTTGCCGTGGCCGAAGATGCCCCAGGTGGCGCCGATCAGCCGGTGCCGGACGCCGTCCCGCTCGGTGTACTGGACGGACAGGAAACGGACGAGCGCCTGCGCGACCGTGAGCCTCGTCGTTGAGGTCATCGGTAACCCTCTGCACTTTCTAGGTGGGCCGGGTGGAAGCAGATCCGCCACTCCCGCGTCTCACCCGGACCGGACATCACGTTCAGGTAGTACATGTCGTGCCCGGGCTGCGCGATCGACGGGCCGTGCCATCCGTCGGGGACGAGGACGGCGTCGCCGGAGCGGACCTCGGCGAGGACGTCGGATCCGCCCTCACGGGAGGGGAATACGCGCTGGTACCCGAAACCGTTCGGGCCGTCGATCTCGAAGTAGTAGATCTCCTCCAGCTCCGACTCCTCGCCCGGCCGGTACTCGTCGTGCTTGTGCGGCGGGTACGAGGACCAGTTGCCGCCGGGCGTGATCACCTCGACGGCGATCAGCCGGTCGCAGTCGAAGGAGTCGGCGGAGGCGAAGTTGCGCACCCGCCGGGCGCAGGTGCCGCTGCCGCGGACCTCGACGGGAACCTCCGGCGCGGGGCCGTAGCGGGCGGGGAGTCGTCGCTCGCACTTCGCTCCTGCCAGGGCGAAGCGGCCTCCCGCGCCGGAGGCGATCTGGACCCGGGCGTCACGGGGCGCGTACGCGAAGTCCGAGACCTCGGCGAACACGTTCTTCCTGCCCAGGAGTTGGAACTCATTTCCCTCAGTGCGGACGGTACATCCGCCTTCCAGCGGAAGCACGATCCATTCGCTGTCACCGGTGGTGAACAGGTGCGTTCCGCCCGGGTCCAGCTCGACGATCCGCAGACTGCTGTGTGCCCATCCGGCCCGCTCGGGGTCGATGTCGACCACATACTGGGCGCCCGCGGTCGAGCCCTTGCACAGGTGCAGGTGATTGCTGGTCATGCGGCCCTCACAGCAGTCCTACGGCGGTGTCCACGGCGGCGGCCACGTCGCCGTCCGCCGGGTACAGCAGCGAGCGGCCGACCACCAGGCCGCGCACGGTGGGCAGTTGGAGGGCGCCGCGCCACTTCTCGTACGCGGCGTCCTGGTCCTCGGGCGAGTCGCCGATGTCGCCGCCGAGCAGCACGGCGGGCAGCGTCGACGTCGCCATGACCTGTGCCATGTCGTCGGGGTTGTCGGTGACCGGCACCTTCAGCCAGGTGTAGGCCGAACTTCCGCCCAGGCCCGAGGCGATGGCGATGGACCGGGTCACCGCCTCGGCGGACAGGTCGTTGCGGACCCTGCCCTGCGGGGTGCGGCCGCTGATGAACGGCTCGACGAAGACCGGGAGCCGCCGGGCCGCCATGTCGTCGATGGCGCGGGCGGTGGACTCCAGGGTCGTCAGGGAGCCCGGGTCGTCGTAGTCGATGCGCAGCAGCAGCTTGCCCGCGTCGAAGCCCAGGCGCTGGATGTCCTCGGGGCGGTGGCCGGTGAAGCGGTCGTCGAGTTCGAAGGTGGCGCCCTGCAGGCCGCCGCGGTTCATCGAGCCCATGACGACCTTGTGGTCGAGGGCGCCGAGCAGCAGCAGGTCGTCGAGGATGTCGGCGGTGGCGAGGACGCCGTCCACGCCGGGCCGCGACAGCGCCAGGCACAGCCGCTCCAGCAGGTCGGCGCGGTTGGCCATGGCCAGCCTGCGGTCGCCGACGCCCAGGGCGCCGCGGGCCGGGTGGTCGGCTGCGACGATCATCAGCCGGCCGTTCTCCTTGACCAGCGGTCTGCGGGCGCGGCGGACGGCGGCCTCGGCGATCGCCTCGGGGTGGTGGGTGCGGGTGTGCACCAGCGCGGACACGTCCACGCGCCCGTGCGCGGCGGCGTCCCCGCCCTCGTGGTGGGCGCCGCCCACCTTGCCGGCCCTCACAGCACCGCTCCGGCTTCGAGCGCGGCGGCCACCTCGTCGGGGGTGGGCATCGCGGAGGAGCATTCCAGGCGGGAGGCGACGATCGCGCCGGCCGCGTTGGCGTGTCGCATGATCGTCTCCAGGTCCCAGCCGGCCAGCAGTCCGTGGCACAGGGAGCCACCGAAGGCGTCTCCGGCGCCCAGGCCGTTGAGCACGCTCACCGGCAGCGGCGGCACCTCGGCCGACTCGCCCTCCCGGTTGACGGCGAGGACCCCCTTGGGCCCCTGCTTGACGACGGCGAGTTCGACCCCGGCGTCGAGCAGCGCGCGGGCCGCCGCATGGGGTTCGCGGACGCCGGTGGCGACCTCCACCTCGTCGAGGTTGCCGACGGCGACGGTGGTGTGGCGCAGTGCCTCGGCGTAGAAGGGGCGGGCCGCGTCCGGGTCGCTCCAGAACATGGGGCGCCAGTCGAGGTCGAAGACCGTCGTACCGGACTTGGCGCGGTGGGCGAGGGCCGCGAGGGTCGCCGTACGGCTCGGCTCCTCGCTCAGGCCCGTACCGGTCATCCAGAAGATGCGCGTGTCCCGGACGGCGTCGAGGTCCAGCTCGTGGGCGTCGATCGCCAGGTCGGGCGCCTTGGGCTGCCGGTAGAAGTACAGCGGGAAGTCGTCCGGCGGGAAGACCTCGCAGAAGGTGACCGGTGTGGGCAGCCCGGGGACCGGGGTGACCCAGCGGTCGTCGACACCGAAGCCGCGCAGGGCCTCGTGCAGGTAGGTACCGAAGGCATCGTCCCCGGTGCGGGTGATCACGGCGGTGTTCCTGCCCAGGCGGGCTGCGGCGACGGCGACATTGGTGGCCGACCCGCCGAGGAACTTGCCGAAGGACGACACCTGGGCAAGCGGGACCCCCGTCTGCAACGGATACAGATCCACTCCGATCCGCCCCATGGTGATCAGGTCGTACGCCATTCGGCTTCCCTTCGTCACGGCTCTCCCCCCGGTTTGTAGTCCCGCACCCTGAGCCCTGTCAATGTTTTGTCCAGACATTCGGACCAGAGCTTGACACCCCTTCCTCGGGAGCCGCACGCTGACGGCCATGACGCCGTTGTCACCGCAGTCCTCACTTTCCCGCATCCGCATCGGATCGGCCCCCGACTCCTGGGGCGTGTGGTTCCCCGACGACCCCAAGCAGGTGCCCTGGCAGCGCTTTCTCGACGAGGTCGCCGCGTCCGGGTACGAGTGGATCGAGCTGGGCCCGTACGGGTACCTGCCCACCGACCCCGCCGTGCTCGCCGAGGAGACGACACGGCGTGGCCTGAAGGTGTCGGCGGGCACGGTCTTCACCGGCCTGCACCACGGCGAGGCCGTGTGGGACAAGACGTGGGCGCATGTCGCGGACAACGCGGCGCTCGCCCAGGCGATGGGTGCGCGGCACCTCGTCGTCATCCCGTCCTTCTGGCGGGACGACAAGACCGGTGAGGTGCTGGAGCCGTCCGTGCTGACGCCGGAGCAGTGGCGCAACCTGACCTCGCTGACCGAGCGGCTGGGCCGGGAGGTGCGCGAGCGCTACGGCCTGGAGATCGTCGTGCACCCGCACGCCGACACCCACATCGACAGCGAGGAGAACGTCGTCCGGTTCCTGGACGGCACCGACTCCTCCCTGGTGTCGCTGTGCCTGGACACCGGGCACTACGCCTACTGCGGCGGGGACAGCGTCAAGCTGATCGAGACCTACGGCGAGCGGATCGGCTATCTGCACCTCAAGCAGGTGGACCCCCGGATCCTGGCCGAAGTGCGGGCGAACGAGACCCCGTTCGGCCCGGCGGTCGCGCGGGGCGTGATGTGCGAGCCGCCGTCCGGCGTGCCCGCGCTCGGCCCGGTCCTGGAGGCCGCACAGCGCCTGGACGTCGACCTGTTCGCGATCGTCGAGCAGGACATGTACCCCTGCGAGCCGGACAAGCCGCTGCCGATCGCGCGGCGGACGCGCGCGTTCCTGAGGTCCTGCGGGGCCTGACTCCCGCTTCCGCCGCATCCCGTGCCGTAGCACCCTGGGTGGTCCGGCGCGGGGTGCGGGAGGGCCGATGGCTGGTGGGATCGGGGCGCTGTCCGGGCAAGGGCCGGGCGGTAGTTGGGAGACCGTGACCGCCTCGCCGCATCCCGGTCTGCGCCCCGGGGTGATCAGTTACCGCGGGATCCGGCTCGCGCTCGACCGGCCGCGCCGGGCGCCTGGAGACACCCATCGGCGCGGCCACGCTGCTGCTCGGCTTCGAGCATCCCGTACGCATCTCACGCGTCGGCCGGCCGTCGGCGAGCACGGCGGCCGGTTCTTCGGCATCGAGGTACTGCTCGCCCCCTGGGCCGCGTTCACCCTGTTCGGCACGCCCCAGCACGAGTTGACCAACCGGTCCGTGGATCCGAATGAGTTGCCGCATCCGCTGGGTCACCCGGGCCATGGCACCGGCCCAAGTTCCGGGCGTCGGACGGGCGTCGGTGAACTCGCCTCCGTACTGGCCGTGTTGCCCACCTGGCCGGAGCGCTTCGACCTGCTCGACGACGCGCTGTCGCACCGGCCCCGGGCGGGCAGCCCCGCCTCGCCGAGGAGATCGGCTGGAGCGTACGGCACCTGGAGAACCGGTTCCGGGAGCAGATCGGGCTGGGGTCGAAGGCGGCGGCCCGGGTGCTGCGGCTGCAGCGGGCGCGGCGGATGCCGGCGGCGGGCCGCGGCCAGGCGGAGACGGCGGCGGTCTGCGGCTTCTACGACCAGGCGCACCTCAGCGGCGAGTTCAAGGCGATGACGGGCTGCACGCCCGGGGAGTTCGCCGCGGCCCGGCAACTGCCCCCGCGGTGCAGTTGCCGGCGCCGGACCGGATCCGGGGCGCGGCGACGAGGCTGGTGCTGGCGCCCGCACGTGGCCGGGGTGCGCGCGGTGCGGTTTTTCCAAGACCGGCGGGCACCGATCCGTGCAGGCTGATCACCCGACCGGCTGAAACCGGGGGACGCGGGGAGGCCGGCGGGTCGGGTTCGACGCGGCGGGCCCGGCCCGCCCCCGCTGTCAACGCGACGCGCCCTTGTACGGCCATACGCCTTTGCTTCACCTCTGTCACAAACACCCCTCTCCTGTCACACATGTCCCGGGTACGCGGGACCCGGGTCACACCCGGTCGACAGCTGCTTGCCCACGCTCACTCCGCGTCGTTCACGGGGCACAGGCTTTGTGATCGCCAGCGCAGCGCCCGGCTCCCCCGACGACCGCCCCTTGGTCGCCCCCGCGGTGCGCGCGGGGAGGTGCACGTCATGACCGACCGAAGGCTCTGGTCCTACAAGGAGATCGCCGCACACATCCGCGTGCAGCCGGACACCGTGCGCTCCTACCGCAAGCACGGTCTGCTGCCCCCGCCCGACCATGTGGAGGGCGGCAAGCCCTTTTGGTACGCCGACACCGTCCGGGCCTGGGTGGCGTCCCGGCCCGGCAACCGCGGCCGAAGAGGGGGCTGACCCACCGCCTACGGCACCGGGCCCCGCTCCCCCGCGGGGCACCGGCACCCCGGTCGGCCCCGTCCGGCGCCGCTCAGCTCCACGGCTCGATGACCGTGACACCCGCGCCGGGTGCCGTGCCCATCGCGGCGAGGGCGGCCGGGGCCGCGTCCAGGGGGATCGTCGAGGTGACCAGCAGATCGGGGCGCAGGACGCCCGCGCGGACCAGTTCCAGCATGCCGGGATAGGTGTGGGCCGCCATGCCGTGGCTGCCGAGGATTTCCAGTTCCAGGGCGATGGCGCGGGCCATGGGGACGGGGGTCGTGCCGTCCGGGGAGGGCAGGAGGCCCACCTGGACGTGCCGGCCGCGGCGGCGCAGGGAGTTGACGGAGGCCGCGCAGGTGGCGGGCGAGCCGAGCGCGTCGAGGGAGAGGTGCGCGCCGCCGCCGGTGAGGTCGAGGATCGCTGCCGCGGTGTCCGGGGTACGCCTCGCGTCCACGCACTCCGCCGCCCCGAACGTCCGCGCCAGGTCCATGGCTTGCGGCGAGACGTCCACCGCGACCACCCGCGCTCCCGAGGCCGCCGCGATCATCACCGCCGACAGTCCGACGCCCCCGCAGCCGTGCACCGCGACCCACTCCCCCGCCGCCACCCGGCCCTGCCGCACCACCGCCCGGAACGCGGTGGCGAACCGGCAGCCCAGGGAGGCGGCGGTGGCGAAGGACATCCCGTCCGGGACCTCGACCAGGTTCACATCGGCGTGGTCCAGCGCGACGTACTGCGCGAAGGAACCCCAGTGGTCGAAGCCGGGCTGGGTCTGCCGCTCGCACACCTGCTGGTCGCCCGCCGCACAGGCCGGGCAGCTGCCGCAGGCGCAGACGAAGGGCACGGTGACCCGGTCGCCGGGGCGCCAACCGGTCACCCCGGCGCCGGCCGCCTCGACGACACCGGCGAGTTCGTGCCCGGGGACGTGCGGGAGGGTGATGTCCGGGTCGTGGCCCATCCAGCCGTGCCAGTCGCTGCGGCACAGCCCGGTCGCCTCGACGCGCACCACGACCCCGTGCTCGGCCGGCCGCGGGTCCGCCACCTCCCGTACCTCGGCCGGCTCCCCGTAGCGCTCGAACACCACAGCCCGCATCGTCGTCGCCCCTCTGTCGGCTCGCTCGGCGAAACGCTAGCCGCGTGCGGTGACCTTGTCCTCCGTCTCTTCCGTCTCCTCCGTGTCCGCTGAGTTCTCCGTGTCGACTGAGTTCTGGTTCGACTCCCCCGCGACCGGGGCCGACTCGCCCTCGCTCAGTCCGAAGCGCTCGTGGAAGCGGCGCAGCGGGGCCGGGGCCCACCAGGTGGCGCGGCCGGTGAGGCGCATGATCGCCGGGACGAGCAGGCTGCGGACGACCATCGCGTCCATCACGACGGCCAGCGCGATGCCCAGGCCGAGCATCTTGGTGTTGGTCACGCGCGAGGTGCCGATCGCGACCATCACCACGGCCAGGATGACCGCCGCGGCGGTGATCAGCCCGCCCGTGCGCTGAAGCCCGTGGCGCACCGCCTCGTTGTGGTCGCCCGTGCGGTCGTACTCCTCCTTGATGCGGGAGAGCAGGAACACGCCGTAGTCCATGGAGAGGCCGAAGGCCACGCAGAACATCAGGACGGGCAGGGTCGTCTCGATGGAACCGGGGCTGGTGAAGCCGAGCGCGCCGGAGAGATGGCCGTCCTGGAAGACCCAGACCACCGCGCCGAACATCGCCGTCAGGCTGAGCGCGTTGAGCACCACCGCCTGCAGGGGTATCAGCACGCTGCCCGTCAGCAGGAAGACCAGGAACAGGGTGACGATCGCGATGAACGCGCCCGCCCACGGCAGGCGTTCGCCGATCGCATGCTTGGAGTCGACCAGGACGGCGGCGGTGCCGGTCACCTTGGTGTCGAACGGGGTCTTCAGATCCCGCAGGTCGCCCACCAGTCGCTGCGCCCCGTCGTCGACGGCCTCGCCCCTGGGCACCACGGTGAAGTAGGCCGCGTCGCCCTTGACCAGCGGGCCGTCGACCCGCGCCACCTCGGGCAGGGCGGCCACCTTCTGCTTGTACGCGCCGTACTGCGCCTCGGTGGCCTTGCCCTCGGCCAGGACTTCGAGGCCGCCGCCGGGACTGCCCGGGAAGCCGTCCCGGATGTGCTGCTGCACGACGTGGGACTCGGCCCCCGTGGGCAGCTGGCGGTCGTCCGCGGTGCCGAACTTCACCCCGAGGAAGGGCAGCCCGAGGATGATCAGGAGGGCCGTGGTGCCGATGGCGAAGAAGGGGGCGCGACGCATCACCAGCGTCGCCGTGCGCGCCCAGGCCGTGCCCTCCTCGCCGGAGGCCTTCGGCTCGCGCCCGCGGCGGAACAGGCGGCGCAGGTCGAGTGCGTTCACCCGGTGGCCGAGCAGCATCAGTGCCGCCGGGAGCAGGATCAGGGCGGCCGCGGCGGCCAGCAGCACCACCGCTATGCCCGCGTAGGCGAAGGAGCGCAGGAAGTACTGCGGGAAGAGCAGCATCGCCGCCAGGGACACCGCGACCGTGAGGGCCGAGAAGAGCACCGTACGGCCGGCCGTGCGCAGGGTGGTGCCGACGGCCGTCAACGGCTCGGCGCCGGTGGACAGTTCCTCACGGAAGCGGCGGACGATGATCAGGGCGTAGTCGATGGCGAGGCCCAGGCCGAGGGCCGTGGTGAGGTTCAGCGCGAAGACGGAGACGTCGGTGAGCTCGGTCAGGCCGCGCAGCACCGCGTTCGTGCCGAGGATGGCGACGATGCCGATGCCCAGCGGCAGCAGGGCGGCGATCGCGCTGCCGAAGACCATGACCAGCAGGACCAGGGTGATCGGCAGGGCGATCACCTCGGCCCGGGTCAGGTCCTCCTTGATGATCGTCTGCATCTCGTGCCGCACGGCGACGATGCCGCCGACCTTGACCCGCACCGGCCCGTGCGTGCCCCGGAAGGAGGGCGCGATGCGGTCCAGGGTCTCGCCCATCGTCTTCTCGTCGCCCGTGATGCGGGCGGCTATCAGCGCCTCGTGCCCGTCCGTGGCGCGCAGGGCCGGAGCCGACGAAGGATCGGCCTGCCAGTAGGAGCCGACGCCCGTGACGCCCTTCTCCTCGGACAGGCGCGCGACGAGGCGCTTGGCTTGGGCGGCGACCGCCGGATCGTCGACCGAGGCGCGGCCCGAGTCGACGAGGAGCAGGAGGTTGGGCTGGGAGTCGGGGAACTCGCGCTCCAGCGCCTTGGTCGCGTACGTGGACTCGGCGGCCGGGTCCTCCCAGCCGCCGCTGCCCAGTCGGTCGGCGACTCCGCTGCCCGCCAGCACCGCGAGCACGGTGAGGACGAGGGCCGCGAGCAGCGACAACCGGGGCCGGGCGGTCACGAGGCGAGTCCAGCCGCCGACCCGGGGCGGCTCGTCCCCGGTCCGCGGTGGCTTGTTGACTTCGGTCATCGTGGGGTGTCCCCTTCACCGTGACCTGTGCCTCCGTGCGCACACGGCTGCAGGGGTCGGCCATAGCCATAGACTGGCAAACACGAGAGATCGCTCGCGTTTCTCCAGAATGCGAGCGACCACTCGCGTTTGTCAATCGCGTCCGGAGAGCTGGGGACAACCACGTGCCCGACACCGAGAAGCCCGCGAGCCCGGGCAAGGAACAGCCGCGCCGCCGGCAGGCCCGGGGCGAGCGGCGCATCGCCCAGTTGCTGGAGGCGGCCGCCTCGGTCTTCTGCACGAGCGGCTACAGCGCCGCCAGCACCAACGCCATCGCCCGCGAGGCGGGCGTCTCGCCGGGCACGCTCTACCAGTTCTTCCCGAACAAGGAAGCGATCGCGATAGAGCTGGGCGACCAGCTCATGCACCGGATGCGCGAGACGTACGGCGAGGCGCTCGCGCCGGTCGACCCCGCCACACCGCTGGCGGAGGCCGTCGCCGCCGCCGTCGACCGCTTCATCGCCTTCAACACCGAGCACCCGGTGTTCTTCACGCTGATGCACGGCACCGACATCCCCGGCCGGATCGCCGAGGAACACGACGCCCTGCACTCGACCCTGGTCGGCCGCATCGAGGGACTGCTCTCCTCGCTCCTCCCCGACACGCCCCAGGAGGTCGTCACGCGCACCGCGCACGTCTGCCTCGGCATCTACAAGGCGGGCCTGGAACTCGTCCTCACCCACGAGGGCGCCGAGCGCGAGGCGTACATCCAAGAAGTGAAGAACGTCCTGATCCGCTACCTGGAACCGCTGGTCGGCGACCGCCTGGGCCGCGCCTGACCGCCAGAGCACGCGGCGCGCCCCGCAGTACGGCCCGGATCCTCTTGGGAAATACCCCCTAGGGGTATAGTGTGAGAAGTGCGGGCCCCACCGTGGGTCGCACCGGCACCACACGCCTCGACGAGGAGCAACGACATGACCGCACAGACCGAAACCCCGGGCTCCGTCACCACCGTCTACAAGGTGAGCGGGATGAGCTGTGGACACTGCGAGGGCTCCGTCTCCGGCGAGATCTCCCAGATCCCCGGCGTGAGCTCCGTGACGGCCGTGGCATCCAGCGGTGAGGTCACCGTCGTCTCCGCCGCCCCGCTCGACGAGGAGGCCGTCCGCGGCGCCGTCGACGAGGCCGGCTTCGACCTCGTCGGCCAGGCCTGAGACGCGTCGTCCCAGGTCTGAGACGCGGCGCCCAGGCCCGAGAAAGGCCCGCACAGCACGTCCCGCACCTGTTCTCCGACCGGGCCGCACCGACCAGCTCATACTGGCTCCGTACGGCCCGGTCCGTTGTCTGGAGTCCGGACATGACCAGCACCACCGCCCAGCCACCGATACAAGCCCAGACCCCCGACACCTCCGAGGTCGAGCTGCTCATCGGCGGGATGACCTGCGCCTCCTGCGCGGCCCGCGTCGAGAGGAAGCTCAACCGGATGGACGGCGTCACCGCCTCGGTGAACTACGCGACGGAGAAGGCCAAGGTCAGTTACCCCCAGGGGGTACAGGTCGCCGATCTGATCGCCACCGTGGAGAAGACGGGATACACGGCCGAGGAACCCCCGCCGCCGGAGCCCGAGACGTCGGCCGCCGCACAGACCCCGCAGGACCCCGAGCTCACCGCGCTGCGCCACCGGCTGGTCGTCTCCGCCCTCCTCGCCGCCCCGGTCGTCCTGCTCGCGATGGTCCCGTCCCTCCAGTTCGACTACTGGCAGTGGCTCTCGCTGACCCTCGCCGCCCCGGTCGTCGTCTGGGGCGGCCTACCCTTCCACCGGGCCGCCTGGACGAACCTGCGGCACGGCGCGGCCACCATGGACACCCTCGTCTCGGTCGGCACGCTGGCCGCGTTCGGCTGGTCCCTGTGGGCACTGTTCTTCGGCGACGCGGGCATGCCGGGCATGCACGACGAGTTCCGGTTCACGGTCTCCCGCATGGACGGCGCGTCCACGATCTACCTCGAAGTCGCCGCCGGCGTGGTCGCGCTGATCCTGCTCGGCCGCTATCTGGAGGCCCGCTCCAAGCGGCGCGCGGGAGCGGCGCTGCGGGCGCTGATGGAGCTGGGCGCCAAGGACGTCGCCGTACTGCGCGACAGCCGTGAGGTGCGCGTGCCGGTGACCTCCCTGGCCGTCGGCGACCGGTTCGTCGTACGGCCCGGCGAGAAGATCGCCACCGACGGCGTCGTGGTCGAGGGCGTCTCCGCGGTCGACGCCTCCATGCTGACCGGCGAGTCGGTGCCGGTGGACGTGAGCGCCGGCGCCACGGTGACGGGCGCGACGGTGAACGCCGGGGGCCGGCTGGTCGTCGAGGCCACCCGGGTCGGCGCGGACACCCAGCTGGCCAGGATGGCGATGCTGGTGGAGGACGCGCAGAACGGCAAGGCCGAGGTGCAGCGGCTGGCCGACCGGATCTCGGCCGTGTTCGTACCGGCCGTCATCCTGATCGCGCTCGGCACCTTCGGCGCCTGGCTGGCCGTCACCGGCGACACCGGCGCCGCCTTCACCGCCGCCGTCGCCGTCCTGATCATCGCCTGCCCGTGCGCGCTCGGCCTCGCGACGCCGACGGCGCTGATGGTCGGCACCGGGCGCGGGGCGCAGCTCGGCATCCTGATCAAGGGCCCGGAGGTCCTGGAGTCCACCCGTCGCGTCGACACGGTCGTCCTGGACAAGACCGGCACGGTCACCACCGGCCGGATGATCCTCCAGGAGGTGTACGCCGCCGAGGGCACCGACGAGAAGGAGGTGCTGCGGCTCGCCGGCGCCCTGGAGCACGCCTCCGAGCACCCGGTCGCCCGCGCGGTCGCGGCCGGCGCCGAGGCGCGGACCGGCACGCTGCCGGACGTCGAGCACTTCGAGAACGTCCCCGGGCGTGGCGTACGCGGCCGCGTGGCAGGCCACGAGGTGGCCGTGGGGCGCCTCTTCGACGGGCTTCCGGAGGAGTTGGCCCGCACCAAGGAAGAGGTCGAGAGGAACGGTCGTACGGCCGTCGTGGCCGGCTGGGACGGCATGGCACGCGGTGTCCTCGCCGTGGCCGACGCGGTCAAGGAGACCAGCGCCGAGGCGGTGCGCGACCTGCGCGCGCTGGGACTCACGCCGGTGCTGCTGACCGGGGACAACCGGGCGGTGGCCGAGGCCGTGGCCCACGCCGTGGGCATCGACGAGGTGATCGCCGAGGTGCTGCCCGAGGACAAGGTCGACGTCGTACGGCGACTGCAGGACCAGGGCCGGACCGTCGCCATGGTGGGTGACGGCGTCAACGACGCGGCCGCGCTCGCCACCGCCGATCTGGGTCTCGCGATGGGTACCGGCACGGACGCGGCGATCGAGGCGGGCGACCTGACCCTGGTGCGCGGCGACCTGCGGGTGGCGGCGGACGCCATCCGGCTGTCGCGGCGGACGCTGACCACGATCAAGGGCAACCTGGTGTGGGCTTTTGGATACAACGTGGCCGCGCTGCCGCTGGCCGCCGCGGGGCTGCTGAACCCGATGATCGCGGGGGCCGCGATGGCGTTCTCGTCGGTGTTCGTGGTGACGAACAGCCTTCGGCTGCGCAGCTTCCGCTGAGGCCGCCCGAGGTTACCGACAGTTCGTCGAAGCCGAAGTAAGAGTCCCCCTAGAGTCCAACGCGCGCCTCACATAAGCTCTTCACAAGGCTCGCGCATCATCCTTACGCTTGAGCTCCGATCGTCGTATCGGGGCTCTTGCGCATCTATCGGACATATGCAAGAGACGCAGATCACAGTGATGTGAACGTAACCATCGAAGGGGTTCGAAGGTCTAAGTTGACGGTGTCAGACAGCGTCTTGGGGGAGGCTGACTGGCATCTGAGGATGTCTTGGGGGACTTCCTCGGAGTTGCGTTGCCGGGGCGCGTACATCGGGAAGCTTTGAGCGGCCCTCCCGATCCGTGCGGGTCCCGGCAGATCGCACCGCATCACTGGAGCACGACCCGAGTACGGCGAGTTTTGCTCGTTGTGCTCACAACAGCGATTCAGGCGCTGTCCTCGCAAGCGCCCGGCCGGATCCCGTGGGGGGAATCCGCACCGGGACATGGGAAGGCGCCCTGGACGTCGGCCCGTGGGGGGACCGGCGCCAGGGCGCCTTCTGTTTTGTTTATGGGCTCGGTTCGCCTCCGGGGCGCCAAAGCCTGTGTCGAGAACGCGAGCGCACGGAGGCCCGAAGGGCTGAGCACGGTCGCGTTCTCGACACAGGCGCGCCCCTTCGGCTCACTCGCCGGGTTGGCCGCGGTGGCCGTACAAGAATTAGGCGGAGCCTTTGGCTCAGCGCTCCTCGACCGGAATGAAGTCGCGCTCGACGACGCCCGTGTAGATCTGGCGCGGGCGGCCGATACGGGAGCCCGGCTCCTTGATCATCTCGTGCCACTGGGCGATCCAGCCCGGGAGGCGGCCGAGGGCGAACAGGACCGTGAACATCTCGGTCGGGAAGCCCATGGCGCGGTAGATCAGGCCGGTGTAGAAGTCGACGTTCGGGTAGAGGCTGCGCGAGACGAAGTAGTCGTCGGAGAGCGCGTGCTCCTCCAGCTTCAGCGCGATGTCCAGCAGCTCGTCGGACTTGCCGAGGGCCGAGAGGACGTCGTGCGCGGCGGCCTTGATGATCTTGGCGCGCGGGTCGAAGTTCTTGTAGACCCGGTGGCCGAAGCCCATCAGACGGACGCCGTCCTCCTTGTTCTTCACCTTGCGGATGAAGGAGTCGACGTCGCCGCCGGAGTCGCGGATGCCCTCCAGCATCTCCAGCACGGACTGGTTGGCGCCGCCGTGCAGCGGGCCCCACAGCGCGTTGATGCCGGCCGAGATCGAGGCGAACATGTTGGCCTGCGACGAACCGACCAGGCGGACCGTCGAGGTCGAGCAGTTCTGCTCGTGGTCGGCGTGCAGGATCAGCAGCTTGTCGAGCGCGGCGACCACGGTCGGGTCGAGGTCGTACTCCTGCGCCGGGACCGAGAAGGTCATGCGGAGGAAGTTCTCCACGTAACCGAGGTCGTTGCGCGGGTAGACGAACGGGTGACCGATCGACTTCTTGTACGCGTAGGCAGCGATCGTCGGAAGCTTGGCGAGCAGGCGGATCGTCGAGAGGTTGCGCTGCTTCTCGTCGAACGGGTTGTGGCTGTCCTGGTAGAAGGTCGACAGCGCCGAGACGACCGAGGACAGCATCGCCATCGGGTGGGCGTCGCGCGGGAAGCCCTTGTAGAAGTTCTTGACGTCCTCGTGCAGCAAGGTGTGCTGCGTGATGTCGTTCTTGAAGACGGTGAGCTCGTCGATGGTCGGCAGCTCACCGTTGATCAGCAGGTAGGCCACCTCCAGGAACGTGGAGCGCTCGGCCAGCTGCTCGATCGGGTAGCCGCGGTACCGGAGGATGCCCGCCTCGCCGTCGAGGTAGGTGATCGCGGATTTGTAGGCGGCCGTGTTGCCGTACCCGCTGTCCAGAGTCACCAGACCGGTCTGGGCGCGGAGCTTCCCGATGTCGAAGCCCTTGTCGCCGACGGTGCTGTCGATCACCGGGTAGGTGTACTCGCCGTCGCCGTACCGCAGTACTACAGAGTTGTCGCTCACGTCTTCCCTCACCGACGTAGTGCCTCATCTTCGAGGTGCCCTGACTGTCTCTACCATCCCCCATTTGGCTCAGGAGAGTGCACTCGGGGTCGACCATTGGGCCTATTGGCGGCACTCAGTGCCGCCAACCTGCTCATCCTGCCCGGTTGTTTCCCCAACTGGAAGGTCTCTGTGACCTTCACGACTCATTTGATCGATCATTTTTTGCGATGCGGGAGTCGAGGCCGAGGTCAGCGGCCGTCCAGGCGGAAATCGAGGGCCGTACAACGGCGTCCCGCCGACACCGTGCGCACCGCCTGACCGATCGCCTTGCGTGAACCCACGAGGACAACCAGCTTCTTGGCGCGGGTCACGGCGGTGTACAGCAGGTTCCGCTGGAGCATCATCCAGGCGCCCGTGGTGACCGGGATCACCACGGCAGGATATTCACTTCCCTGCGAGCGGTGGATGGTCACCGCGTACGCATGCGCCAATTCATCCAGTTCGTCGAATTCGTACGGAACCTCCTCGTCCTCGTCCGTCAGCACCGTGAGGCGCTGGTCGACCGGGTCGAGCGAGGTCACCACGCCCACGGTGCCGTTGAAGACACCGTTGCTGCCCTTCTCGTAATTGTTGCGAATCTGGGTGACCTTGTCGCCGACGCGGAAGACCCGGCCGCCGAACCGCTTCTCGGCGAGGTCGGGGCGACCGGGCGTGATGGCCTGCTGGAGCAGGCCGTTCAGGGTCCCGGCACCGGCGGGGCCGCGGTGCATGGGCGCCAATACCTGTACGTCCCGGCGCGGGTCGAGACCGAATTTGGCCGGAATCCGACGGGCGGCGACGTCCACGGTGAGCCGCCCAGCCGCCTCCGTGTCGTCCTCGACGAAGAGGAAGAAGTCCTTCATCCCGTCGGTGACCGGATGCTGCCCGGAGTTGATCCGGTGCGCGTTCGTCACCACGCCCGACTCCTGGGCCTGGCGGAAGACCCTGGTGAGGCGGACGGCCGGGATCGGGCCGCCGTCGGCCAGCAGGTCCCGCAGCACCTCGCCGGCGCCGACGCTGGGCAGCTGGTCCACGTCCCCCACGAACAGCAGATGACCGCCCGGCGGCACCGCCTTCACCAGCTTGTTGGCGAGCAGCAGGTCCAGCATCGAGGCCTCGTCGACGACCACCAGGTCGGCATCGAGCGGGCGGTCCTTGTCGTACGCCGCGTCGCCGCCCGGCTTCAGCTCCAGCAGCCGGTGGACGGTGGAGGCCTCGGCCCCGGTGAGCTCGGCCAGCCGCTTGGCGGCCCGTCCGGTGGGCGCGGCCAGCACGACCCGGGCCTTCTTCGCGCGGGCCAGCTCCACGATCGAGCGGACGGTGAAGGACTTGCCGCAGCCCGGCCCGCCGGTCAGCACGGCCACCTTCTCGGTGAGCGCCAGCCGGACGGCGGCCTCCTGCTCGGGGGCGAGCTCGGCGCCGGTACGCCCCTTGAGCCAGGACAGGGCCTTGTCCCAGGCCACGTCCCGGAAGCCGGGCATCCGGTCCTGGTCGGTGCGCAGCAGCCGCAGCAGCTGGGCCGAGAGGGAGAGCTCCGCGCGGTGGAAGGGGACGAGATAGATGGCCGTGACCGGCTCCCCGCCGTCGGGTCCGGGCACCTTCTCCCGTACGACACCCGGATCCGCGCCCTCCTCCGGCGGCTCGGCCAGCTCGGCGAGGCACTCGATGACCAGGCCGGTGTCCACCTGGAGGAGCTTCACCGCGTCCGCGATCAGCCGGTCCTCGGGCAGGAAGCAGTGGCCCTGGTCGGTGGACTGCGACAGCGCGTACTGCAGCCCCGCCTTCACCCGCTCCGGGCTGTCGTGCGGGATGCCGACGGACTGGGCGATCTTGTCGGCGGTGAGGAAGCCGATGCCCCACACGTCGGCGGCCAGCCGGTAGGGCTGGTTCTTGACGACCGAGATCGAGGCGTCGCCGTACTTCTTGTAGATGCGCACGGCGATGGACGTCGACACCTCGACGGTCTGGAGGAAGAGCATGACCTCCTTGATCGCCTTCTGCTCCTCCCAGGCGTCGGCGATCTTCCTGGTCCGCTTGGGGCCGAGCCCCGGGACCTCGATGAGCCGCTTGGGCTCCTCCTCGATGATCCGCAGGGTGTCCAGGCCGAAGTGCTGCGTGATGCGGTCGGCGAAGACCGGCCCGATGCCCTTGACCAGCCCGGAGCCGAGGTAGCGTCGGATGCCCTGGACGGTGGCCGGCAGGACGGTCGTGTAGTTCTCCACCGTGAACTGCTTGCCGTACTGCGGGTGGGAGCCCCAGCGGCCCTCCATGCGCAGGGACTCGCCGACCTGCGCGCCGAGCAGCGCGCCGACGACCGTGAGGAGATCGCCGCCGCCCCGGCCGGTGTCGACCCGGGCGACCGTGTAGCCGTTCTCCTCGTTGGCGTACGTGATCCGCTCCAGCACGCCTTCGAGCACGGCAAGCCGACGCTCCGCGGTCCCCGCGTCATTGGACATGATCCGACCGTACCGCCAGGGTCCGACAGCGGTGGGGCACGTCGGCGGCGGGGGTCCGCTGCCGGGCCGCGATACGGCAACCTGACAAGGGTCGGCGGGCGGGCGGTCCGGGCGACCGCCGCCTCAAGTCAACTCTCAGGGGAGCCATTTCATGGACGACTACGACCTCCTGGTCGTGGGATCGGCCAACGCCGACCTGGTGATCGGCGTCGAACGGCGCCCGGGCGCCGGGGAGACGGTGCTCGGCGGCGACCTCGCCGTGCACCCGGGCGGCAAGGGCGCCAACCAGGCGGTCGCGGCCGCCCGGCTCGGGGCCCGTACGGCCCTGCTGGCCCGGGTCGGCGACGACGCGCACGGCCGGCTGCTGCTCGACGCACAGCGGGCGGCCGGGGTCGACACGGCGGGCGTGCTGGTGGGCGGGGCGCCGACCGGGGTCGCGCTGATCACGGTGGACCCCTCCGGTGACAACAGCATCGTGGTGTCACCGGGTGCGAACGGCCGGTTGACGCCCGGGGACGTACGGGCCGCGGCCGGCCTGTTCCGCGCCTCCCGGGTGGTCTCGGCGCAGTTGGAGATCCCGCTGGAGACGGTCGTGGAGGTCGTGCGCGCTCTGGCCCCGGGCAGCCGCTTCGTACTGAACCCCTCCCCGCCTCGCCCGCTGCCCCCACAGGTGCTGGCGGCCTGCGACCCGCTGATCGTGAACGAGCACGAGGCGAGGGCCGTCCTGGACGGGTCCGGGGTGGGCGAGGAGCCCGAGGACTGGGCGCGGTCGCTGCTCGCGCGGGGCCCGCGGTCGGTGGTCGTGACGCTCGGCGCACGGGGAGCGCTGGTCGCCTCCGCGGAGGGCATGACACGGGTGCCGTCCCTGCCGGTGGCCGCCGTGGACACCACCGGCGCGGGCGACGCGTTCACCGCGGCGCTCGCCTGGCGGCTCGGGACGGGCGCCACCCTCGCGGAGGCGGCGGGCCATGCGGTCCGGGTCGGGGCGGCGGCCGTGACGAAGCGGGGGGCGCAGGAGTCGTTCCCGACGGCTGCGGAGGTTGACGCACTGGGGGCGGTGGCTGAGGTCGAGGCGCTGTGACGGGGTGAGCTTCGGGGCCGCACTCCGGCCATCGAGAACCGTGCCGCACACCGGCCGCAAAAGCTTCGAGGGGACCCGGTCCGTCGACCAGGTCCCCTCGGCTCTTCCCCTCCGTATCAGAACCCCCGCGATCCCCCCGGATCCCCCTCCAGAAGTTCTGATGCCAGGTACGACCCACCATCCGCGGGAAGGGTTGCACGGGATTCCGAAGATTTTTTCAGGCGGCCGCGACCCTGTGCAGGCGGTCCAGCAGGGCCAGGTCCTCCGGTGTCAGACGCAGTGCCCCGGCAGCCACGTTCTCCTCCAGGTGGGCGGGGTCGCCGGTGCCGGGGATGGGCAGCACGTGAGGGCCTCGGTGCAGGGTCCAGGCCAGCCGGATCTGTGCCGGGCTCGCCCCGTGGGCGCGGGCGACGGAGCTCAGCTCCTCGGAGTCGGGGGCGTTGCGCGCCCCGGCGGTCCGGCCGGGCCCGGCCAGGGAGTAGAACGGGACGAAGGCGATGCCCAGGTCGCCGCAGTCGCGCACGAGGTCGTCGTACTCGGGCCGCACGCCCAGGCCGTACATGTTCTGCACGCACACCACGGGCGCGATGGCCCGCGCCTCCGCCAGCTGGTCGGGGGTGACGTTGGAGAGGCCGAGGTGGCGGACGAGGCCGGCCGCGCGCAGCTCGGCCAGGGTGCCGAAGCGCTCGGCGATCGAGTCGGCGCCGACGACGCGCAGGTTCACCAGGTCGAGGTGGTCCCGGCCGAGCTGACGCAGGTTCTCCTCGACCTGGCCGCGCAGCTCGCCGGGGGTGGCGTCGGGGAGCCACTGGCCGGAGGGGTCGCGGCCGGGGCCGACCTTGGTGGCGATGAAGAGGTCATCGGGGTAGGGGGCCAAGGCCCGGTTGATCAGCTCGTTGGCGGAGCGCAGGGCGGAGAAGTAGAAGGCGGCGGTGTCGATGTGGTTCACCCCGAGGTCGACCGCCCGGCGCAGCACGCCGAGCGACTGGTCGCGGTCGCTCGGCGCGGCGCCCGCGGCGAACGCCTCGCCGTCCTGTGTCAGCCGCATCGCGCCGAACCCGATCCGGTTGACCCACTGGTGGCCGAGCCGCCAACTGCCCGCCGTCGCAGCGGTGATCGTCTGTTCCGTCATGGTGCAAGGGTGTCCGGGGCGTAGGCTCGCCGCCATCGATTCGGGTATGGGTGAATCCGAGGGCGGACATGGAGACCGAACTGGCCTTCTCGGCTGCCGATCTGGCGCGGCTGCGGTTCGCGGTCTCGCCGATGTGGGAGATCGGCACCAGCTTCAAGCTGCTGTCCTCCGGCCGCGCGCACCCCGTGCACCGTCCCTGGACCGAGCAGGTGCGGCCCCGGGTGGCGGCGGCCGGCCTCGACCGAGGCTGGCTGACCGAACTCGTCCCACTCTCCGGTTACGTCCCGGACTTCCTCAACCCGACACTGGCCGGCCCCGCCCCCGCGCTGACCGACGAACTGACCGCCGTGGGGGCGACCCCCGCCGACCGGGTGCGCCAGGACCTCGAACGCCTGGAGCGCGAACAGGGGCGCCTCGGCCCCCGGCTGCGCGCCCTGCACGCCGATCCGCCCGCCCGCCTCCCCCGTCTGACGGAAGAGATCGCGGCCTACTGGGAGCTGGCGCTCGCCCCCTACTGGGCGCGGATACGGTCCGTGCTGGACGCCGACGTACGGCACCGGGCCCGCCAGGCCGCCGAGCACGGCACCGCGCACACCCTCAACGACCTGCACGAAACGGCGCGTTGGGACCAAGACCGGTTGCGGTTGCGGCAACGGCGTCGGGGCGGGTCGCGGGCCGTCACGGGCGCCGGGCTGGTGCTGATCCCCTCGGCCTTCAGCGGCCCCGGCCTGCTCACCCGGGTGGCGCCGCCGGATCCGCCCCAGCTCGCCTATCCGGCGCGCGGCACGGGCGCGTTGTGGGAGTCGCGGCCCGTCACCGGCACCGGCGCCCTGGCCGCCGTACTCGGCCGCTCTCGCACCCGCCTGCTGGCCGAGCTGGACGCCCCGGCCTCCACCACCGAACTCGCCCGCCGCACCGGTCTCTCCCCCGCCGGTGTCTCCCAGAACCTCACCGCCCTGCGCGACGCGGGCCTGGTCAGCGCGCACCGGGCGGGCCGCGCCGTGCTCTACGCCCGCACCGGGGTGGCGGACGCCCTGCTGGCCGCGTCCGCCTAGGCCCCCGCGGGTTCGTGTCCCTCGCCCGCTCGGCGGACGACGTGCTCCACGAACCGCGCCGCCGTCTGCGCCAGCACCTCCCTGCCGTCCCGTTCCCACAACTCCTCGTTGAACAGCTCGACTTCGACGGAGCCGGTGTATCCGGCCGCCGCCACGTACCCCGTCCACTCCCGCAGGTCGATGGCGCCGTCGCCGATCTGTGCGCGGCCGTTGAGTATGCCCGCCGGCAGGGGGGTGGTCCAGTCCGCGAGTTGGAAGGAGTGGATGCGGCCGCCCGCGCCCGCCCGCGCGATCTGCGCAGGGGCGGTGTCGTCCCACCAGATGTGGTACGTGTCCACGGTCACGCCGACCTGGTCGGCGGGGAAGCGCTCGGCGAGGTCGAGGGCCTGGGCGAGGGTGGAGACCACGCAGCGGTCGGCGGCGTACATGGGGTGCAGGGGCTCGACGGCCAGCCGCACCCCGTGCTCGCGTGCGTACGGCCCCAGTTCGGCCAGCGCCTCCGCGATCCGCTCCCGGGCCGCGCGCAGGTCCTTCGACCCGGCCGGCAGGCCGCCGGAGACCAGCACCAGGGTGTCCGTGCCGAGCGCGGCCGCCTCGTCGACGGCCCGGCGGTTGTCGGCCAGGGCCGCCGCGCGGGCGTCGGGGTCGATCGCCGTGAGGAATCCCCCGCGGCACAGGGTCGTCACCGTCAGGCCGGCGTCGCGGACCAGTTCGGCCGTGGCCTCGACCCCGTACTCGCGGACCGGCTCCCGCCACAGCCCCACCTGGCTCACGCCCAACCCACGGCAGGCGTCGACCAGTTCGGGCAGCGACAGCTGCCTCACCGTCATCTGGTTGACGGAGAAGCGCTCCAGGCCGGTGGTGGCCGCGTTCACTGGGTCACCCCGTACAGGGACAGCAGGGTCTTCATGCGCTCCTCAGCGAGCTTCGGGTCCGGGAACAGGCCGAGTCCGTCGGCGAGTTCGTAGGCGCGGGCGAGGTGTGGGAGGGAGCGGGCCGACTGGAGGCCGCCGACCATCGTGAAGTGCGTCTGGTGGCCCGCGAGCCAGGCCAGGAGGACGACGCCCGTCTTGTAGAAGCGGGTCGGGGCCTGGAAGAGGTGCCGGGACAACGCGACGGTGGGGTCGAGGAGTTCGCGGAAGCCCGCCGTGTCGCCAGTGTCCAGGACGCGGACCGCCCGCGCCGCCGGCGGCCCCAGCGGGTCGAAGACGCCTAGCAGCGCGTGGCTGAAGCCCTGCTCGTCGCCCGCGATCAGCTCGGGATAGTGGAAGTCGTCCCCCGTGTAGCAGCGCACGCCCTGCGGCAGTCGGCGGCGCAGGTCGATCTCCCGCGCGGCGTCCAGGAGGGAGATCTTCACGCCGTCGACCTTGTCGGGGTGCGCGGCGACGACCTCCAGGAAGGTGCCGGTGGCCGTGTCGAGGTCGGACGAGCCCCAGTAGCCCGCCAGCACCGGGTCGAACATCGGGCCGAGCCAGTGCAGGATCACGGGCTCGGATGCCTGGCGAAGGAGGTGCCCGTAGACGTCGAGGTAGTCCTCGGCGCCCCGGGCCGTGGCGGCCAGCGCGCGGGAGGCCATCAGGACGGCCCGCGCGCCCGCCTCCTCGACGAGCGCGAGCTGCTCCTCGTAGGCGGCCCGGATGTCGGCGAGGGATCCGCCGGTGATCTGGTCGGTGCCGACGCCGCAGGCGATCCGGCCGCCGACCGCCCTCGCCTCGGCCGCCGACCGCCGGATCAGCTCGGCCGCGCCCGCCCAGTCCAGCCCCGTCCCGCGCTGGGCGGTGTCCATCGCCTCGGCGACCCCGAGCCCGTGGGACCACAGATGGCGGCGGAAGGCGAGGGTGGCGTCCCAGTCGAGGGCGGCGGGCGAGTCCGGGGAAACGTCGGCGAAGGGGTCGGCGACGACATGAGCCGCCGCGAAGACCGTACGGGAGGTGAAGGGGGTGCCCGGTGCGGTCGCGAGCGGCTCGGTGCGCGGTGCGTAGGTGCGCAACCCGCCGTGCTCGTCGGGGAGTCGGACGGTCACGGCGCGATCTCCGGTACCTCGATGCGGCGACCCTCGGCCGAGGACCTCAGGCCCAGCTCGGCGAGCTGGACGCCGCGGGCGCCGGCGAGCAGGTCCCAGTGGTAGGGGGCGCCGGCGTAGACGTGTTTGAGGAACAGCTCCCACTGGGCCTTGAAGCCGTTGTCGAACTCGGCGTTGTCCGGCACCTCCTGCCACTGGTCGCGGAAGGCCTCGGTGGCCGGGACGTCGGGGTTCCAGACGGGCCTGGGGGTGGCGGAGCGGTGCTGGACGCGACACCCGCGCAGGCCCGCGACCGCCGAGCCCTCGGTCCCGTCGACCTGGAACTCGACCAGTTCGTCGCGGTCGACCCGGACCGCCCAGGAGGAGTTGATCTGGGCGACGGCGCCGCCCTCCAGCTCGAAGATGCCGTAGGCGGCGTCGTCGGCCGTCGCGTCGTAGGGCTTGCCCCGCTCGTCCCAGCGCTGCGGGATGTGGGTGGCGGCGAGGGCCTGGACGGAGGTGACCCGGCCGAACAGCTCGTGCAGGACATACTCCCAGTGCGGGAACATGTCGAGGACGATGCCGCCGCCGTCCTCGGCGCGGTAGTTCCAGGAGGGGCGCTGGGCGGGCTGCCAGTCGCCCTCGAAGACCCAGTAGCCGAACTCGCCGCGGACGGACAGGATCCGCCCGAAGAAGCCGCCGTCGACGAGCCGCTTCAGCTTCAGCAGTCCCGGCAGGAACAGCTTGTCCTGGACGACGCCGTGCCGGACGCCCTTGCGGCGGGCCAGGCGGGCGAGGTCCAGCGCGCCCGCCAGTCCGGTGGCGGTGGGCTTCTCGGTGTAGATGTGCTTGCCCGCGGCGACGGCCTTCCTGATCGCCTCCTCGCGGGCGGAGGTGACCTGGGCGTCGAAGTAGATGTCCACGGTCGGGTCGGCGAGCACCGCCGCCACGTCCGTGGACACGTGCTCCAGCCCGTGCCGCTCGGCGATCTCGCGCAGGGCGTGCTCCCGGCGGCCGACCAGCACCGGCTCCGGCCAGAGCACGGTGCCGTCGCCGAGGTCGAGGCCGCCCTGGTCGCGCAGGGCGAGGATCGAGCGGACGAGGTGCTGGCGGTAGCCCATCCGCCCGGTCACGCCGTTCATGGCGATACGCACCGTCTTGCGTGTCACGGCATTCCCCTCTCTGGCGTGCGACGCCTGGATTGCCCGGTCTTCCCCGATGTCCCCGGTCTTGCGGACGACGAGTCACGCAGCAAGCGCTTTCTAGCCAGGCAAACTAGCCTCGGATCCGTGACCCGGACAAGGCCGTGTCCACATCGAGTTGTTCGAGGGGGCGAACAACGAGGGTCGAGGGCCGTAAGGTTCGCTCGAACTGCACCTACCGAGGCCGTGCAACCGAGACCTGTGCGCGGCCTGTGTAAGACGTCGTACGCCGCACGTGGACGTACGACGAGAAGCGCGACCAAAGGACGACGAGATGACGGTGACCCTGGCGGACGTGGCGGCCCGCGCCCAGGTCTCGCCCGCGACGGTGTCGCGCGTGCTGAACGGCAACTACCCGGTGGCCGCCTCCACGCGCGAGCGGGTGCTGCGGGCGGTGGACGAACTCGACTACGTCCTCAACGGCCCGGCGAGCGCGCTGGCCGCGGCGACCTCGGACCTCGTCGGCATCCTCGTCAACGACATCGCGGACCCCTTCTTCGGCATCATGGCCAGCGCGATCCAGGGCGAGATCGGCGGCCCCGGCGGGCGCGCGGGGGGCGAGCGGCTGGCCGTCGTCTGCAACACCGGGGGCTCGCCGGAGCGCGAGCTGACCTATCTGACCCTGCTCCAGCGGCAGCGGGCCGCGGCGGTGGTGCTGACCGGCGGGGCCGTGGAGGACGCCCCGCACGCGGCGGCGGTGGCGGCCAAGCTCCGCAAGCTGACGGAGGCGGGTACGCGGGTCGTGCTCTGCGGACGCCCACCGGCCCCCGACACCCAGGCCGTCGCCCTCACCTTCGACAACCGCGGCGGCGCCCGGCAGTTGACCGAGCACCTCATCGGCCTGGGCCACCGGCGCCTCGGCTACATCGCGGGCCCCGAGGAGCGGACCACGACCCGGCACCGGCTGGAGGGACACCGGGCCGCCCTGGAGGCCGCGGGCATAGCCGAGGACCCACGCTGGACGGTGCACGGCCGCTACGACCGGCGCTCCGGCTACGAGGCGACGCTGGAACTGCTGCGCAGGGACCCGTCCCTGACCGCGGTGGTCGCCGCGAACGACTCCGTCGCCCTGGGCGCGTGCGCGGCCCTGCGGGACTCCGGCCTGCGCATCCCCGACGACGTCTCCGTCGCCGGCTTCGACGACCTACCGTTCAGCGTCGACACGGTGCCGTCCCTGACGACGGTGCGCCTCCCGCTGTCCGAGGCCGGGGCCCGCGCCGGCCGCATCGCGATGGGCCGCGAGCAACCGCCGCCCGGGGGGATCGCGACGGTGCGCGGGGAACTGATGGTGCGGGGGTCCTCGGGCGGGCCCCGGAAGTAGCGGGCCCCGGAAGCAGGCGCGTACCGAGCCCGAGCGAGGACGAGGCCGTCATCGGCGTGTTCCTTCAGTCCCTCACCGAGTCCGTCGACTGCGCGGACTGCGGTGCCGTCGCCCGGTGGCACGGCGTCCACGTGCTGCTCGACGACGACACGCTGCGGTGGGACACCGAGGTCGCCTGCCCGGAGTGCGGGGCGGCGATGGTCGTGTGCGGCAGGCGGATACCGGGCGAGGTGCGGGAGCGGATGCTGGCCGCGCAGGGGAGGGCGGTGCTGCGGCTGGGGGCCTCTCCGGTCGACCGGAGGGCCGTCCTGCGGGTGCTCCGGAAGACCCTCGGGCTCGGGTTGGCCGAGGTCAAAGGGGTGCTGGAGCAGGTGCTTGGCGGGGAGTACGGCGGGACCCGGCCCGAGACGGAGCTGCTCGCGCGGCGGCTGCGGGCCGCGGGCGTCGACGCCGTCGCGGACGACCGGGTGTCCCAGCCCCACGACGCCGAAGACACCCACGACACCCGCTGACGCCGACGGCACCCCACGGCACCCACCGCACCCACCGCACCCACCGCACCCAGTAGACCGCCGCACGGGCATGGACGCGCCGGGCCCCGGCGGCTTAGCCTCGGAGCGACGGTATCTCTGACTGAGTCAACCATCCGGGGAGCCGACCGACCATGAGCGTCCAGGACATCCGCGCCTTCAACCGCTTCTACACGAACGTCATCGGCGCCCTCGACTACGGCCGCCACCTCTACGCCCCGTACACCCTCACCGAATCCCGCGTGCTGTACGAACTGGCGCACTCCCCACGTACCGACGCGGCGGACCTGCGCGCCGAGCTCTCGCTGGACGCCGGCTATCTGAGCCGGATCCTGAACAAGTTCGAGCAGGACGGGCTGGTCGAGAGGTCGGCCTCGGAGAAGGACCCGCGCCGCCGGCACATCGCGCTCACCCCGCGCGGGCGGGAGGCCGCCGAACTGCTGGACGAGCGCGCGCGGGAGACGGTCGGCTCGCTGCTGGGGACCGTGCCGCCGGCCGACCGGCCCCGGCTCGCGGAGGCGATGCGCACGATCCGCGCCATCCTCGGCGAGGGGCGCGGCGGGGAGCCCCAGGACGTCGTGCTGCGCGAGCCCGGCCCAGGCGACCTCGGCTGGATCGTGCAGCGCAACGCCGCGCTGTACGCCGCCGAGTACGGATGGAACGCCGACTACGAGGGGCTGGTCGCGCGGATCGTCGCCGACTTCGCGCAGGACCACGACCCGCATCTGGAGCGGGTCTGGATCGCCGAGAGCGGGGGCGGGCGGCCCGTGGGGTGCGTGATGTGCGTACGGGACGAGGCCCCGGGCACGGCCCGGCTGCGGCTCCTGCTCGTCGAGCCCGACGCGCGCGGGCTCGGCATCGGCGACCGGCTGGTCGAGGCGGTCGTCGACTTCGCCCGCGGCGTCGGCTACCGCGAGCTGGTCCTGTGGACCAACGACGTGCTGTCCTCCGCCCGCCGTATCTACCAGCGCCACGGCTTCGCCCTCGTCGGCGAGCAGCCGCACCGCTCCTTCGGAAAAGACCTGAACGGTCAGGACTGGCGCCTGGATCTGCACGAATCGGGCGAGTGACCGGTAGTGTCGCTGAGCATGAAGCTGGCCTTCTCCACCCTCGGTGTCCCCGGCCTGCCCGTACCGGAGGTACTGGCGCTCGCGACCGCGCACGGCTACCACGGAGTCGAGCTGCGCGCCCATCCGGAGGAGCCGGTGAACCCGGGCCTCGGACCGGCCGAACGGGCGGACGTGGCCGCCGAGTTCAAGGCCGCGGGGGTCGAGATCCTCTCGGTCGCCGGATACACCCGCGTCGCCGCGCCCGGCGAGGACGGACCCGTGGTCGAAGAGGTCCGGCGGCTCCTCGACCTGGCCCACGACCTGGGCGCCCCCTTCGTCCGCGTCTTCCCCGGCGCCGCCCCCGACCAGTCGCGCGAGGACGCCGACGCCACGGCCGCCCGCCGGCTGGGCACCGCCGCCGAGCACGCCTCCGCCCTCGGCGTCCGCATCCTCGTCGAGACCCACGACTCGCACCGCACCGGCGCCGACGCGATCCGCGTCCTGGGCCGGGTCGGCCACCGCCAGGTCGGCGCGCTGTGGGACGTGATGCACACCTGGCTGGGCGGCGAGCAGCCCTCGGAGACGTACGCGGCGCTCTCCCCGTACCTCGGATACGTCCAGGTCAAGGACATCGCCTCGGCCGAGGACACCACCCCGCTGCCGCTCGGCCGGGGCGTGCTGCCGCTGACCGAGTGCGTGGACGTGCTCTCCCGGCACGGCTGGGACGGCTGGCTGTGCTGGGAGTACGAGAAGCGGTGGTACGAGGCGGTGACCCCGCTTCCGGAGCTGCTGGGCGCGGGCCGGGACCACCTCGCCCGGCTGCTCAGCGACGCCGCCTGAGGCACTCCCGGGGCCGTCACACGAATATCGGCTGGTCGGGGCGGCGGGTGCCCGGTTAGTCTCCGCCGGTGACTCAGCCACCCTCCGCGCCGCGCCCCGTCATGCCCTCATGAGCCTGACGCGTTCCCTCATCGACGTCGGGCCGCTGCGCACCTCCCCCGTCTTCCGGCGGCTGCTGATCGGCCGGACGGTGTCCTCGCTCGGCGGCTTCCTGACCATGGTCACCGTCATGTACCAGGTTTGGGACATGACCCGCAGCACGGCGTGGACCGGTGCGGTCGGGCTGGCGCAGGCGCTGCCGATGGTCGCCTTCGGCCTGTTCGCCGGGGCGTGGGTGGACCGGGCGGACCGGCGGCGGATCTATCTGACGGCGACCACCGGCCAGGCGGCCTGCTCGGTCCTGCTGGCCGTGCAGGGCTTCACCGGCCACGTCCCGGTCGCCGCCGTGCTCGCGCTGGTCGGCGCGCAGTCCTGCTTCGGCGCGCTCGGCGCCCCGGCGGCGGGCGTGTTCGTGCCCCGGCTGCTGCCCAAGGACCAGGTGGCCGCCGGACTGGCCCTCAACCAGATCACCGCCCAGTCGATGATGCTGGTCGGCCCCGCGCTGGCGGGCGTCCTGCTGGGCTGGCTGGGCATCGGCGCCTGCTATCTGCTGGACGCCCTGAGCTTCGGTCTCTCCTTCTACGGCGCCTTCGGCCTGCCCGCGCTGCCGCCCGAGGGCGAGCCGTCGCGGTCGGGGCTGCACGGTGTGCTGGACGGGCTGCGCTTCCTGGCCGGGCACCGGGTGGTGCGCGGGGCGCTCGTCACCGACCTCGCGGCCACCGTCCTGTCCTTCCCCGTCAGCCTCTTCCCGCTGGTCAACGCCGAGCGCTTCGGCGACGACCCCCGCACGCTGGGCCTGTTCCTGTCGGCGATGGCGGTCGGCGGCATAGGGGCGACGGCCCTGTCCGGCGCGGTGACCCGGCTCGGCCGGCCGGGCGCGGTGATGCTGTGCGGGGCGGGAGCGTGGGGCGCCGCGCTCGTCCTGTTCGGGCTGTCCACCGACCCGTGGGTGGGCCTCGGGCTGCTCGTCCTGGCCGGCGCGGCCGACGCCACCTCCGTGGTCTCCCGTTCCACGATCGTGCAGACCCGTACCCCCGACGCCCTCCTGGGCCGGGTCACGGCGGCCGAGACGATCGTCGGGCAGGCGGGCCCCAGCCTCGGCAATGTCCGCGGCGGTCTGATCGCCGGCTGGTCCTCCGGCACCACCGCCCTGATCAGCGGCGGCCTGATGTGCGTGCTGGCGGTCGCGGCGGTGGCCGCGTCGACACCCGAACTGCGCGACGGGGCCACGCCCGGGTCGTGAGCCGCGGCCGGACTCAGGCGGCCGCCAACCGCCCGAACGCCTCGTGGAACCCCGGGAACGTCTTCCGTACGCACCCGGGGTCGTCGTAGGACATCCCCGGCACCCGCAGCCCGGTCACCGCAAAGGACATGACGACGCGGTGGTCGCCGTACGAGGTGATCCGCACGTCGGGCCGGGGCTCGCCCGGCCGGATCTCGATCGTCCACCGATCGGATCACGCGCTCCACAACACCCGCCGACCGGACCGCACACCAGTGCCTCCATCGACCGAACCGCACGCCGAGCCTTCCGCCGACCAGCCCACGCACCGAAGCCCCCACCAACCGGGCCGAGCCCGCCGCAACCCCGACCGAGCGGCCCGCCTGGTGTCGCAGGCGTCTCCCTCGGCTCCCCCTCACCAACTTCCGGGAATCGGGGCGTGGTGGGGAACCCGGGCCCGTTCGGGGGCGTCGAATCGGCAGGCTGTCGGACGAGTCTTCGCAGTACGGTGTCGGCCCTCGCTGCTGGCTGCGATCGCTGACCACCCTCTCCGCCGTACTGCGGCCGACAGCACGCCGTCATCGGCGCGCCCCCCTCCAACTGCGCCGATGGCGGCCCCTCGACGGTTACTGTGCGGTGCCTTGACTGGCAGAAACTTCCCGGATATTGGTGATTCCTCGGAAGTTTCCTTCAGCGTTCTCCTCCGGAAGGAGCGCACGTGCACGACTCCGGCACGGGAAGCACCGCGACCCCCTCCAGACGCGCCGTCCTCGCCGCGACCGCGGGCCTCACCGCGGCCCTGGGCGTCGGCGGAGCCGCCCACGCGGCCACCACCTACGCGACCACCCACACCGACCGCCGCCTCCGCGTCGTCATCGCCCGCATGAGCCTGGAGGAGAAGGTCGGCCAGCTCTTCGTGATGCGGGTGTACGGCCACTCGGCAACCGCCCCCGACCAGGCCGACATCGACGCCAACCTCAAGGAGATCGGCGTACGCACCGCCGCCGAGCTCATCGCCAAGTACCGCGTCGGCGGCATCATCTACTTCACCTGGACCCACAACACCCGCGACCCGCACCAGATCGCCACCCTCTCCAACGGCATCCAGAAGGCGTCGCTCGACCAGCCGCGCGGCCTGCCCCTGCTCATCGCCACCGATCAGGAGCACGGCATCGTCTGCCGGGTCGGCAAGCCGGCCACCCTCTTCCCGGGCGCGATGGCCATCGGCGCCGGCCGTTCCCGCGGCGACGCCCGCACCCTCGGCCGGATCTCCGGCACCGAACTGCGCGCCATGGGCATCAACCAGGACTACTCCCCCGACGCCGACGTGAACGTCAACCCGGCCAACCCTGTCATCGGCGTACGCTCCTTCGGCGCCGACCCGGACGCGGTCGCCGGTCTGGTGGCGGCCGAGGTGAAGGGATATCAGTCGTCCCGGGTGGCGGCCACCGCCAAGCACTTCCCCGGGCACGGCGACACCGCCGTCGACAGCCACTACGGCTTCCCGGTCATCACGCACAGCCGCGACCTGTGGGAGCGGCTGGACGCGGTGCCCTTCCGGGCGGCGATCGAGGCCGGCATCGACTCGATCATGACCGCGCACATCCAGTTCCCGGCCCTCGACGACTCCGGCGACCCGGCCACCCTCTCCCACCCGATCCTCAGCGGCATCCTGCGCGAGGAACTCGGCTACGACGGAGTGGTGGTCACCGACTCGCTGGGCATGGAGGGCGTACGGACGAAGTACGGCGACGACCGGGTACCGGTGCTCGCCCTGAAGGCGGGCGTCGACCAGCTCCTCAACCCACCGACCCTGGACGTGGCGTGGAACGCCGTGCTCAAGGCCGTGCGCGACGGTGAGCTGACCGAGGCACGGCTGGACGAGTCGATCCTGCGCATCCTGCGCCTGAAGGCGAAGCTCGGCCTGCTCGACGACCCGTACGTGAGCGACGCGCGCGTCGACCGGGTGGTGGGCACGGCCGGACACCGGGCGGCGGCCGACCGCATCGCCGAGCGGACCACGACCCTCCTGGTCAACGAGGGCGGGATCCTTCCCCTCTCCCGCAGTACGCACCCCAGGATCCTGGTCGTCGGCGCCGACCCGGCCTCCCCCTCGGGCACCACGGGCCCGCCGACCACCGTCCTGGCCGGCGCCCTGACCGAACTGGGCTTCACGGCCACCGCCCTGTCGACCGGCACGGCCCCCTCCGCCGCGACCATCGCCAAGGCCGTGGCGGCCGCGCAGGACGTGGACGCGGTGGTGGTCGGGACGTACAACGTCACGGCGGGCGGCAGTCAGAAGACGCTGGTGGAGCGGCTGCTCGCGGCGGGACGGCCGGTCGTGGCGATCGCCGTCAGAAACCCCTACGACGTGGCCCAACTCCCCACCGTGCAGGCGTTTGTGGCGACCTACTGCTGGACCGACGTCGAACTGCGCGCGGCCGCACGGGTGCTCGCCGGTCGGGTCGGCCCGCGCGGGCGGCTGCCGGTGCCGGTACAGCGGGCGGACGATCCGACGCAGGTGCTGTATCCGATCGGCCACGGACTGACGTACCAGACGTACGCCACAGACCGGGCGTAACGCCGCCAACTGGCGGAAACCCTCCCACTTGTCTGGCGTGTGCCCGCCGACGCGGGCCACGCTGGGCAGGGGCGTCTGGGGGGATGGCGATGCGCGGGACGTATTCCGTGGGGGCGGTGTGCGCGCTGCCGGTACTGCTCGTCGCCCTACTGACGGGCTGCCAGCGCGGAACCGGCTCCGCCGGTCAGGACGGGCCGGTCGGCAACCCGGCGACCGGCGCGTCCTCCGCCGGCTACGGCGCCCAGTTCCTCGCGGTCGACGAGTGCAGCTCCTTCGGCACCACGAGCTTCGGCGAGGTGCCGTGCACCAGCGAACGCGCCGCCGCCCGCGTCATCGCCCGCTACGACGGCGCGGTGGGCGACGGCCCCCTGTGCCCCGCGACCACCGACTTCGTGCTCCACATCAGCGAACAGCACCCCTCCCGCGACGAGGACGGCGACGGGGCGGTCCCCCAGGGCTACGCCTGCATGCGCAACCTGGAACCACCGCACCCGGGCGACCCCGGCGGCGGGGGCGGCCCCCGCACCATCGTCGGCGACTGCGTCTACGGCTCGGGCGGCGGCCAGGTCCGCGAGACGGCCTGCGACGGATCGGGCCCGCACAAACCCCAGTACAAGGTCACCGCGGCGGTGGCCGACCGCCCCCAGTGCCCGGACTCGACCTCCCTGTACGTCCAACTCGGCGGCGCGGAGCCGGTGGGCTGCGCGCGGCGGGTGTGACCGGGCCGGTTCACGTGCCGGGGAACGCGCGGCGGCCGACCCCGGCGGCGTGTTCCGCTGACGATCGTGCAACCATCCGACATACGTCGTGCGTCCGTACATCAGTACGTTCATAGCTGGAGCGCGGCTGGTGCAGCGCCGCGGTACGGGAGGGACGACAAGTGAACAGTGGTGGCAGTAGTGACAGGGGTGGCATACGGCGACGGCTCGCGCTCGTCATGGCCGTGCTGGCCGCGTCCGGAGTGCTCGCGCTCGTGGCACCGGGCAGCGCCCAGGCGGCCACGGAGGGCGCCTGCACCGGACGCAAGGTCAAGACACTGCCCTTCTCCACCGGCACCGTCGCCGTCTACAAGCACGACGGTTACGTCTGCGCGGTCACCTTCCCGAAGAACCCCGGCAGCCGGCGCCTGATGTCGGTCAGCGTGCAGGCGCGCGGCAACCGCCCGGTCGTCGACAAGGGCCGCTTCACCCGCCGGGCCGGCCCGGTGACGGTGCACGCCGGCCACCGGTGCGTGTGGGTGAAGGGCTCGGTGGGCCAAGGGACGGTCAGCTCCGGCTGGATCCTGTGCTGAACCTGCGGCCTGCCCTGCGATAGCGCAATTCCCCCTGGTGTGACGGCAGTTGCTCCGATAGCTTCCGGCGCACATATGTCTCACAGGGGAGTGTGCATGCGCAAGGCGCTCAGATGGCTGCTCGCGCTCATGGTGTTCATAGGCACGCTGAGCACGGCGGGGGCGGCCACCGCGGCCCAGCCGGAGGCCACCGACATCAAGGACCGCCTCCTGGCGATACCGGGCATGAGCCTGATCCAGGAGAAGCCCTACACCGGATACCGCTACTTCGTCCTGAACTACACCCAGCCGATCGACCACCGGAACCCGTCCAAGGGCACGTTCCAGCAGCGGATCACCGTGCTGCACAAGGACGTCAGCCGCCCGACGGTCTTCTACACCAGCGGCTACAACGTCTCCACGACCCCGAGCCGCCGTGAGCCGACCCAGATCGTGGACGGCAACCAGGTCTCCATGGAGTACCGCTTCTTCACCCCGTCCCGCCCCGATCCGGCCGACTGGTCCAAGCTGGACATCTGGCAGGCGGCGAGCGACCAGCACCGCATCTTCGCGGCGCTGAAGTCGGTCTACTCCAACAAGTGGATCGCCACCGGCGGTTCGAAGGGCGGCATGACCGCCACGTACTACGAGCGCTTCTACCCGCGGGACATGGACGGCGTGGTCGCTTACGTCGCCCCCAACGACGTCGTCAACAACGAGGACTCGGCCTACGACCGCTTCTTCGCGAACGTCGGCACCAAGGAGTGCCGCGACCGGCTGAACGCCGTCCAGCGGGAGGCGCTGGTGCGCCGCGAGCCGCTGGAGAAGAAGTACGCGCAGTACGCCGCCGACAACGGCCTCACCTTCACCACCGTCGGCAGCCTCGACAAGGCGTACGAGGCCGTGGTCCTCGACTACGTGTGGGGCTTTTGGCAGTACAGCCTGCTGAAGGACTGCGACACGATCCCCGCGAAGGCGGCGACCGCGACCGACGACGAGATCTGGAACTCGGTCGACACGATCTCCGGCTTCTCCGCCTACGCCGACCAGGGACTGGAGCAGTACACGCCGTACTACTACCAGGCGGGCACCCAACTGGGCGCCCCCACCATCCACTTCCCGTACATCGAGAAGGGCCTGATCCGCTACGGCTACCAGCCGCCGCGGAACTTCGTGCCGCGGTCGATCCCGATGCGCTTCCACCCGGGCGTGATGCGGGACGTGGACACCTGGATCCGGCACCACGCCACGCACATGGTCTTCGTCTACGGCCAGAACGACCCGTGGGGCTCGGAGCGCTTCCGCCCGGGCAAGGGCGCCCGTGACGCGTACGTCTTCACCGCCCCCGGCCTGAACCACGGGGCGAACGTCGCCGGCCTGGTCCCCGACGAGAAGGCCCTCGCCACGGCGCGGATCCTGCAGTGGGCGGGCGTCGCCCCGGCCGCGGTCCGGGCGAACCCGTCGGCGGCCAGGCCGCTGGCCCGCTACGACGCGAAGCTGGACGTGCGGGACGTGGAGCGCGAGCCCGCGCTGCGCCCGTAGGTCCCCGCCCCGGCGCGGCGGTCACCTCGTGGCCGTCGCGCCACCGCGGTCAGCCGGCCACGCCCACCGGCTCCTCCGGCTCCTCCGGTTCCGCCTGGCCGACGAAGCTGTGCCACAGGTCGGCGTAGCGGCCGCCGCGGGCCAGCAGGTCCTCGTGGGTGCCGTCCTCGGCGACCCGGCCGTGGTCCATGACCACGACGCGGTCCGCGCGGGCGGCGGTGGTGAGGCGGTGGGCGACGACGAGGGTGGTACGGCGGCCGGTCAGCCGGTCGGTGGCCTGGTTGACCTGGGCCTCCGTGGCCAGGTCGAGGGCCGCCGTCGCCTCGTCGAGGAGCAGCACGTCCGGGTCGACGAGTTCGGCCCGGGCGAGCGCGATCAGCTGGCGCTGGCCCGCCGAGAGGTTGCGGCCGCGCTCGGCGACCTCGTGCAGATAGCCGCCGTCCAGGGTGGCGATCATGTCGTGCGCGCCGACCGTCCGGGCCGCCGCCTCCACCTCGGCGTCGGTGGCGTCGGGGCGGCCGTAGGCGATGGCGTCGCGGACGGTGCCCTGGAAGAGGTACGCCTCCTGCGGGACCACGCCGAGCCGGTGCCGGTACGAGGTGAGGTCCAGGGCCCGCAGGTCCTGGCCGTCGGCCGTGACCCGGCCGTCGGTCGGGTCGTAGAACCGGGCCACCAGCTTGACCAGCGTCGACTTGCCGGCGCCGGTCTCACCGACGAAGGCGACCGTCTGGCCGGCCGGAATCGTCAGGTCGATGCCGGTGAGCGCCGCCTCGTCGTCACCGTAGGCGAAGCTCACGTCCTCGAAGGCGATGTCCCCGCGCAGGGAGGGGACGTCGAGCGGCCGCTCGGCGGACTTCGTGGACGTCGGCTCCACCAGCAGCTCCTGGATGCGGCCCAGCGACACCGTCGCCTGCTGGTAGCCGTCGAAGACCTGGGAGAGCTGCTGGACGGGGGCGAAGAACAGGTCGATGTAGAGCAGATAGGCGACCAGCGCGCCGGTCGTCAGCGTCGCCGCCTCCACCCGGCTCGCGCCCGCGATCAGCACCGAGGCCGCGGCCACCGAGGACAGCAGCTGGACGAAGGGGAAGTAGACGGATATCAGCCACTGGCCGCGGATACGGGCGGCGCGGTAGCTGTCGCTGCGCTCGGCGAACCGCCGGCCGCCGTCCCGCTCGCGCCGGAAGGCCTGCACGATCCGCAGCCCGGACACCGTCTCCTGCAGGTCGGCGTTGACCAGCGACACGCGTTCGCGGGCGAGTTCGTACGCCTTCACGCTGGCCCGGCGGAAGAAGTAGGTGGCGACGACCAGCGGCGGCAGCGTCGCGAAGACGACGAGTGCCAGCTGCACGTCGAGCACCAGCAGGGTGCCCATGATGCCGAAGAAGGTGACGACCGAGACGAACGCGGTGACCAGGCCGGTCTGGAGGAACGTCGACAACGCGTCGACGTCCGTCGTCATCCGGGTCATGATCCGGCCGTTCAGCTCGCGCTCGTAGTAGTCGAGGCCGAGGCGCTGGAGCTGGGCGAAGATCTTCAGCCGCAGGGAGTACAGGACCCGTTCGCCGGTGCGGCCGGTCATCCGGGTCTCGCCGATCTGTGCCGCCCACTGGACGAGCACGGCGAGCAGGCCGAGCAGCGACGCCGCCCAGACGGCGCCGAGGGCCATCCTGGTGACGCCCTGGTCGATGCCGTGCCGGATCAGGATCGGCAGCAGCAGGCCCACGCCCGCGTCCACGGCGACGAGCACCAGGCTGGCCAGGAGCGGGAGGCCGAAGCCGCGCAGCAGCCGGCGCAGGCCGTAGGAGCTCTCCGGCCGGAGTGCGTGTGCCTCGTCGATGTCGGGGGTGTCGACGGCGGGGGGCAGGGCGTCGACCAGGGCGAGGAGTTCCGGGGTCGCCGGGGTCCCGGACAGCGCCAGGTCCTTGCGCTCGCGGTCGCCGGTCCACAGGCGGGGGGTCACCCCCCGCTCGGCGTCGAACTCGGCGTCCAGCTCCTCGCGGACCGAGGTGTCCTCCGCGGGGGCGGCGGGCAGGGTGTGGCCCGGGGAGACGCCGCCGAGCTCGTCGGGGTCGGTGAGCAGGCGGCGGTAGAGGGCGGAGCGTTCCTGCAGTTCCTCGTGGGTGCCGATGTCGGCCAGGCGGCCGGCGTCGAGGACGGCGATGCGGTCGGCGAGGTTCAGGGTGGAGCGGCGGTGGGCGATGAGGAGGGTGGTCCGGTCCCGCATGACGTGGCTGAGCGCCTCGTGGATCTCATGCTCGACGCGGGCGTCCACGGCGGAGGTGGCGTCGTCGAGGACGAGCAGGCGCGGGTCGGTGAGCAGGGCGCGGGCGAGCGCGATGCGCTGGCGCTGGCCGCCGGAGAGGGTGAGGCCGTGCTCGCCGACCGTGGTGTCGTAGCCCTCGGGCAGCTCGGCGATGAAACGGTCCGCCTGGGCGGCGCGGGCGGCCTTCTCGATCTCCTCCTGGGGCGCGTCCGGACGGCCGTAGGCGATGTTGGCGCGGACGCTGTCGGAGAAGAGGAAGGAGTCCTCGGGTACCAGGCCGATCGCGGCCCGCAGGGAGTCCAGGGTCAGCTCGCGCACGTCGTGGCCGCCGACCAGGACCGCGCCGTGGGTGACGTCGTAGAAGCGGGGCAGCAGCAGGGAGACCGTCGACTTGCCGGAGCCGGAGGAGCCGACCACCGCGAGGGTCTCGCCGGGGCGGATCTCGAAGCTCAGGCCCCTGAGAACGGGGCGCTCGTGGTCGTACCCGAAGGACACGTCGTCGAACTCGACGGTCGCCGGGGCGTCGGCGGGCAGTTCCTTGGTGCCGTCCTTGATGGTCGGCTCGGTGTCGATCAGCTCCAGGACCCGCTCGGTGCCCGCACGGGCCTGCTGGCCGACCGTGAGGACCACGGCCAGCATGCGGACCGGTCCGACCAGCTGGGCGAGGTAGGTGGAGAAGGCGACGAAGGTGCCCAGGGTGATGTGCCCGCGTACGGCGAGCCAGCCGCCCAGCGCCAGCATGGCGACCTGGCCGAGCGCGGGCACGGCCTGCAGGGCGGGGGTGAACTTGCTGTTCAGGCGTATGGTGCGCAGCCGCCCGGCGAACAGGCGGCGGCCGACCTCGCGCAGCTTGCCGGTCTCCTGCTCCTCCTGTCCGAAGCCCTTCACCACGCGTACGCCGCTGACGGAGCCCTCGACCACGCCCGCGACGGCCGCGGCCTGGGCCTGCGCGTACCAGGTGGCGGGGTGCAGGCTGGTGCGGCTGCGGCGGGCTATCCAGCCCAGCGCGGGGGCCACGGCGAGGGCGACCAGCGTCAGCGGGAGCGACAGCCAGGCCATGATCACCAGGGAGATCAGGAAGAGCAGCAGGTTCCCGATGGTCATCGGGAGCATGAAGAGCAGGCCCTGGATCAGCTGGAGGTCGCTGGTGGCACGCCCGACCACCTGGCCGGTGGACAGCTCGTCCTGACGCCGTCCGTCGAGCCGGGTGATGGTGTCGTACATCTCCGTCCGCAGGTCGTGCTGGACGTCGAGGGCGAGACGGCCGCCGTAGTAGCGGCGGATGTAGGCGGAGGCGTAGACGAGGACCGCGGCGCCGATCAGGGCGCCGGCCCAGGGAGCCATGGCGCGGGTGTGGTCGCCGATCACGTCGTCGATGATCACCTTGGTGATCAGCGGGACCAGGGCCATGACGGCCATGCCGGCCAGGGAGGAGCCAAGCGCGAGGACCACGTCCTTCGGGTAGCGCCAGGCGTAGCCCGCGAGTCTGCGCGCCCAGCCCTGTGTCTCCCCCTGCTGCGCTGCCACGCCGATGCCCTCCGTTGGTTGTGGTCTCCCGGAAGACACCAACGCACAGCGAAGCGGATTTCATCCCTCCGCAACAAATCGCTCCGCTGGGTCCGGCCGTTTTCACAGCGCGGCACCGTTGTGGCTGGTCGCGCCCGCGCGGCGGAGCCGCACATCGATACAGCCCCGCGCCCCTAGGGAGTTGTCCTTACCCGCAGGTAGGAGAACCGCGTCGTCTGCGCGGCGTTCTGGTTGTCGTCGCTGACCAGCAGGACCTTCAGACGGCCGGTGTGGTCACGTCCCGTGATCGTCATGCCCTCGATGTTGTCCAGCAGGGGGTTCGGCTGGGTCTGTTTGGCGGTGGCGCCGAGGGAGGGGCAGTCGGCGATGTCCGCCAGCAGGGTCTTCTTGATCAGCCGGGCGCCGTCCTGGCCGGTCAGGTTCTCGACCCCGCTGGTGTCCGTGGCGTGCCGCGGGTCGGCGAGGTAGAGGCGGACCGTGTTGCCGACGCCCGCGGTGAAGCCGCGCTCCAGGACGAGGAGCCGGACGTCGGGGTGGCCTGGATCTCGGGGACACCGAGACCGGCGTCGGTGCGGTAGGCGTACTGGGCGGCGAGCTCGAAGCGGCCGTGGTCCCGCTTCCAGGTCTGGAAGCGGACGATGCCCGCGGAGTCACCGGAAATCGCGTACTCCATGGAGGCGAGGAGCGTACGTCCGCCGGGGAGCAGGGTCAGGCCCTCGAAGGTCTGGTTGCCGGTGGCGCGGCCGGCCGGGGCGACCTGGAGCGAGGCCGGGACCGGGAGGCGGTCGCGGATCTTGCCGTCGCGGGAGTAGCGGCGGACGGAGGCTCGGTCTCGGAGGTGATCAGTCGGGTGCCGTCCCGGTCGATGACGAGCCCCTCGGAGTCGAGGTCGGCGCCCTTCTCGTCGGCCAGGTGGACGGCCGAGGTCGGCCGGAGGGTCTTCCGGTCCAGGCCGAAGAGGCAGGAGCGGTCCTCCAACGCGGCCAGCGATCCGTCGCTGTCCACCGCGAGGGCGGAGAAGTTGCCGACGAAGGTGCCGTTGTACGTCGTCTTGTCGAGCGCGTCGGAGAAGCGGTCGATGGAGACGGCGGGCGAACAGGCGTTGTTCGCGACGGAATCGGCACTGGCGGGCCCGGCGGCGGACAGGCAGGTGGCCGCCGCCAGGCCGGCGGGGAGCGTGGCGAGTACGGTTCTCGGGCGCATGGGCGTCACCGTAGGGCGGCCCGATGACGGGCAGGAGACCGCCTCATAAAGCGTCAGCCCTGCGGCGGCACCGCCACGTGGGCCTCGCTCGGCGAGCTGGTCGGGGTGTAGCGCGCGGCGGCGGACGTCGTCGGCACCAGGTCCTTGTGGATGGCCTTGGCCACGTTCTGGATGGTGGTGACGCCGTAGTCCATGGTGCTGTTGTCCTGCGTCAGCACGGTGATCATGTAGTCGTGGCCGGCGCCGTTGAAGGTGCCCAGGCTGTGCACCCGCCAGCCGTGCGTGGAGCGCTGCAGCCAGCCGTTCTTGACGTGCACCGCGACCGAGGAGGGCGCCCCGGCGGGCGTGCCCCAGCGCTGCGACGAGATGACCTGGCCCATCAGCTTCAGGATGTAGGCACGGGAGTTGTCGCTCAGCACGGTGTTCTTGGCGGTGACGAGCTTGAGCAGCTTCTGCTCGTCGGTGACGTTCTCCTGGGTGAGACCCCAGTAGCCGTCCGTGCCGGGCGTGGTCCTGGTCATGCCGGCGGCGGCCAGGAAGCCCTTGATCTTCGTCATACCCAGCTGCTTCCACAGCCTGCTGGTCGCGGTGTTGTCCGACTTGGTGATCATGGCCGTGGCGAGCGACTGCTCGGTACTGGTCAGGTACCGGTTGTGCTTCTTGGCGTCCCACAGCAGCGTGGCGAGAACCGTGACCTTGACCGTGCTGGCCGAGTCGTACGCGGTGGTCGGGCGCAGGGTGCAGGTGGTCTTGGTGGAGCGGTCGTACAGGCCGACCGCGACCGTGCCCCGGCGGTTCGCGAGCGCCGCCGTGATGTCCTTCTTCAGCTTGTCGGCCAGGCCCGCCTTGGCGGAGGTGCAGCTGACCGTGGGCGTCGCCGCGACGGCCGGCGCGGCCGCCGCCACGCCCGATATGAACATCCCGGCGGCAAGGCCCGTGCCGAGCACACGGGTACGCCGGGACATGCGGTGAGTCATGGAGGTTCCCCATCCCCTTGAACGTCATCGAGCGCACCCCTGCACGCTCGTCTCCCATGACTCGCTGACGCGGTCGAAAGTTGTACGCGCGTTCCCGATGCGCGAGTTCGATCGAGAGGATGCGGCAATGATTTGAACATGCCAGAGGAGAGAGGGACCGGTGAGTCCGGTCACAAGGTGGCGGGGCGGCTGTACGCGGCACTGAGCGTCCTGCACGTGGTCGCCGCGTCCGGGCGCAGGCTGCCCGGCGCGGAGAGGTTCACGGGCAAGGACAGTCCGCAGGGGCGGATACAGGGCCTGCGGTCGGATCCGTACGACGACCTGCTGAGGGCGCACGGCCGGCCGGGCGACCACGGGAAGGCGGCGGCCGAGGCGTTCCGGGCGATCCCGGGCCTCCTGCCACCGCGGAGCGCGCTCCACGACACCATCGGCGCGAAGGAACTCGACCAGTTCACGGCCGGGTACGAGACCCAACTGGCGGAGTACCGGAAGAGCTACGGGGCCCTGCTACCGGACTGACCTCCCGGCCCCCGCCAGCCCTTGCCAACGCCGCAGCGTCGCCGCCGGACGGGCCGAGACGCTCAACCCCCGTGGGGCGCCGGTAAGACGGGCACGCGAGCCCGTGCAGCGCGGTGAAGCAGGAAGCCCCCGGAAGGTCGGACGACCCAGGCCGGTACCCCTGGCCTTCGGGCCAGGGAGCACGTCAATTGGCGAGCACCTCGTTGGCATCTCCCGCCGATCGCACTAGTGCTACTTGTTCGCTCACACCGGTGAAGTCGATCTTGGGTCCGGGCGTGTCCGGCTCCGCCGACAGGAGCATGGGAAACGCCTCGGCGCATCCGTCGAGGCGTCCCAACTCCCTTTCACGGAGAGCCACATGAAGCTTCGTTCCTGGTCCCTGGCCGCCGCCCTCGCCCTGACCGCCCTGGTCGCGCCCGCCCACAGCGCCGCCGCGGCGGCCGCCCCCTCGTGCCCCGACGGCTCGGTGTGCTTCTGGAGCGACGAGGACTTCGACGGCGACTACTGGGAGTGGACGTCCCGCAGCGGCTACCGCGACATGCCGCCCAACCTCCATGACCACGTGGGCTCGTTCGTCGCCTCCACCCGCGCCTGCTTCATCAACTGGTCCCCGGTCGAAAAGCGCGACGTCTTCAACGGCGACTGGCGCTCCCGCTACCAGGGCGACTTCGGCGGGCGTATCGACGGGGTGGGGCCGGGGGCCTGCTGAACCGCCGGAGCTGATCCGCTGCCGGGCGAGAAACTCGCCCGGCCTTCTCCGCTGGTCGATCCGGGCGCGTACGAGGGCGTCGACGGCCCCGCGCGGAGCCACCTTCGGTCTCTCCCGCTCGTCGCGTACTCGGTCGACTTTCCTGCCGGACGCCTGATAGGCGGCCTCGAACGCGATCCACGCCTCGTAGGCCACGAGCATCCCCTCAAAGGGGCCCGGCTTCGCTCGGACTGTTGCCGAAAGACCAGGGGTGGTTCGTGACTCCCGATCCACAGTTCGAGCCGGGCATGTTCGGCCCTGTATTGCGCGGCCAGTTCGACCACGTCGTTGCCGACGATGTTGCTGCCGATGACCTGCACCCCGAGGTTGAGTGCGGGCGATGCCGTCGGGGTGCACAGCCGATCAGGCAGCCCGCTGGACGGCTGCAGACCTCTCAGCCACTCCCAATCCTCCGCCACTACAACCTTCTTCGTCCCGCGGGCTCTCCCCGGAGCCCGCTGTGAAGTCGAGGTGCCCACCAGGTCAGTTCAGGTGCGTCGGCGCGAACATCCGCAGCAGCGCCGGGAGTACGACCACCGAAGGGCCCGGTGACGACAGCGCCTTCGCCAGGTCGGACTCCAGGGTCTCGGGGGTCGTGCGGATGCCCGGGACGCCGAAGGACTCGGCGAGTGCCGCGTAGTCGGGGCGGGTCAGCTCCGTCGCCGTCGCCTCGCCGAAGGCGTCCGTCATGTACTCGCGCAGGATGCCGTAGCCGCCGTCGTCGACGATCAGCCAGGTGACCGGGAGGCCGTACTGCTTCGCCGTCGCCAGTTCGGCGATCGAGTACAGCGCGCCGCCGTCGCCGGACACCGCCAGCACGGGGCGGGTCGGGTCGGCGGCGGCCGCGCCCAGCGCCGCCGGGAAGCCGTAGCCGAGGCCGCCGGCGCCCTGGGCCGAGTGCATCAGGTTCGTGTGCCCCGGGTCGAAGGCCGACCAGGCCCAGTAGGACAGGATCGTCATGTCCCAGAAGGACGGGGAGCCGGCCGGCAGGGCCCGGCGGACGGACGCCAACAGATCCTGTTCCAGGGTGAGTTCCTGGGACGCGATGCGCTCCGCGACGCGGGCGAGCACGTCCCGCACCCGCTCGGGGGCCGTCGGGTCCGTGCGCTCCGGCACCGTCTCCAGCAGCGCCTGCAGCGCGAGGCGCGCGTCCGCGTGGATGCCGAGCGCCGGGTGGTTGGACTCCAGCTTGCCGAGGTCCGCCTCGATCTGGATCACTCGGCCCCTGGGCTTGAACGTGTAGTAGTTGGAGGAGAGTTCACCAAGGCCCGAGCCGACGACGAGGAGTACGTCGGCGTCCTCCAGGAAGTCCGTGGTGTGGCGGTCCTCCAGCCAGGACTGCAGGGACAGGGGGTGCGTCCAGGGGAACGCCCCCTTGCCGCCGAAGGTGGTGACGACGGGGGCGTCGAGCCGCTCGGCCAGCTGCCTCAGCTTGCCGGACGCGTCCGCCCGTACCACTCCCCCGCCCGCGATGATCGCCGGCCGGACGGCACGCGCGAGCAGGTCGGCGGCCACGGCGGTCAGTTCGGGGCGCGGGGCCGGCTGGTCGGGGGTCGCGTCGACCCCCGTCACCACCGGCAGCGAGGTCTCGGCGAGCAGCACGTCCTGCGGTATCTCCACCCACACCGGCCCGTGCGGGGCGGTCAGCGCCGACTTCCAGGCCGCCGCTATCGCGGACGGGATCTGGGACTGGGTGCGGACCGTGTGAACCGACTTGACCACGCCCCGGAACGAGGCTGCCTGGTCCGGGAGTTCGTGCAGATAGCCGTGCCGGCCGCCGCCCAGGCCGGCGGTGGGGATCTGGCTGCTGATCGCCAGGACGGGGGCGCTGGCGGCCGCCGCCTCCTGGAGCGCGGCCAGGGAGGTGAGGGCTCCCGGGCCGGTCGACAGCAGCAGTGGCGCGGCCTCACCGGTGACCCGGCCGTACGCGTCCGCCGCGAAGCCCGCGTTGTTCTCCACCCGCAGACCGATGTACCGCAGATCCGAGCGGCGCAGCGCGTCGAACATGCCGAGGGCGTGCTGGCCCGGCAGGCCGAAGACGGTCGTCGCGCCGAGACCGGACAGGGTCTCCACGACCAGGTCTCCGCCGTTGCGGCCAGTCGTCACGTGGCGCGAAGCGCCTCCATGAGGGGTGGCGGCCGGGCGACGGGAGGGAGGGTTGAGCGCGGCCTCCGTCTGCGCGGGCGTCGGGCGAAGCACCAGGTCGTGGTCGTGGGTCACTTGGTCTCGGTCTCCTCGGGAATCAGGAGTTGCGGGCCGCCGCGATCTGGCGGCTCATGATGGTGGTCAGTTCGTACGCCGTGTGCGAGGCCGCCACCGACGTGATCTCCGCGTGGTCGTACGCGGGGGCCACCTCGACGACGTCCGCCGACACCAGGTTGCACGACGCCAGACCGCGCAGGATCTCCAGGAGCTCGCGGGAGGTCATGCCGCCGGCCTCCGGGGTGCCGGTGCCGGGCGCGTGCGCCGGGTCCAGGCAGTCGATGTCGATGGAGATGTACAGCGGGCGGTCGCCGATGCGCTGGCGCAGCTGGTCGGCGACCTCGTCGGCGCCGCGGCGGTAGATGTCCGCGGAGGTGACGATGCCGAAGCCCATCTTCTCGTCGTCGGTCAGGTCCTGCTTGCCGTACAGCGGGCCGCGGGTGCCGACGTGGGAGAGCGCCTCGGTGTCGAGGATGCCCTCCTCGACCGCGCGGCGGAACGGGGTGCCGTGCGTGTACTCGGCGCCGAAGTAGGTGTCCCAGGTGTCGAGGTGGGCGTCGAAGTGGAGCAGGGCGACCGGGCCGTGCTTCTTGGCGACCGAGCGCAGCAGCGGGAGGGCGATGGTGTGGTCGCCGCCCAGGGTCATCAGACGGGCGCCGGTGCCGAGCAGCTCGTCGGCGGCGGCCTCGATGGTGTCCACGGCCTCGTTGATGTTGAACGGGTTCACGGCGATGTCGCCGCCGTCCGCGACCTGGGCGAGGGCGAAGGGGGAGGCGTCCTGCGCCGGGTTGTAGGGGCGCAGCAGCCGGGACGCCTCACGGATGGCGTTGCCGCCGAAGCGGGCGCCCGGCCGGTACGAGACGCCGGAGTCGAACGGCACGCCCACGACGGCGACGTCGGCGGTGCCGACCTCGTCGAGGCGGGGCAGCCGGGCGAAGGTCGCGGGACCCGCGTACCGCGGGATGCGGGAGGAATCGACGGGACCGCGGGGCGTCTCGTTGCTGCTCATCGTGAAATGCCTTCTTTCCTGCGCTTTGCTGCGCATTCACTGCTTTCCATATGACTTTACTGGTGAGCCGGGACCGGCTCGGACGCGAGTTCGGGGGTCCGCCCGGCGAGACGCTCGCGCCAGGTGGCGAGGACGGCCGCGTCGGTGGGCTTCGTGGCCAGGGAGACGGCGACGTAGGCGACCAGGGAGGCGGACAGGCCGAGGTAGACGGGCTCGTTGGCGAGGATGCCGTAGCCCGCCATCAGGCCGATCACCGCGAGGCCGCCGACGATCACCGAGGCGAGGGCGCCCTGCACGGTGCCGCGCTTCCACAGCAGGCCGCCGAGGATCGGCACGAGCAGGCCGGCGACGAGCAGGTTGTAGGCGACGGTGAGCGCCTCGACCACGTTGTTCAGCGCGATCGCGGTGCCGATCACGGCGACGCCCATGAGCAGGATGAAGGCGCGGTTGCCGGACACCTCGTCGTGCGCGGCCTCGCCGCCCTCGCCACGGCGCACGGCACCGCGCAGCCGCGACCAGATGTCGTTGTTGGCGACGGTCGCGCAGGCGATCAGCGCGCCGGAGGACGTGGACATCACGGCGGCCAGGGCGGCGGCCAGCACGAGGCCGCGGACGCCTACCGGAAGTTCGTCCTTGACGATGGTGGCAAAGGCGTCGTCCGGGCTGCCGAGCTTGGGGTAGAGCACCTTGGCGGCCGTGCCGATGACGGCACCCGCCAGGGCGTACACCAGGCAGTAGGTGCCCGCGACCGTGCCGCCCCACTTGGCCGTCCGGTCGCTGCGGGCGGTGAACACGCGCTGCCAGATGTCCTGGCCGATGAGCATGCCGAACGTGTAGATCAGCACGTACGTGAAGATCGTCTCGCCGCCGATGCCCAGCGGGTCGAAGTACTCGGTGGGCAGCTTGGCCTTCATCTCGGAGAAGCCGCCGGCCTTGACGACCGCGATGGGCAGCAGGAGCAGGAGCACGCCGATCGTCTTGACCACGAACTGCACCATGTCGGTGAGCGTGATCGACCACATGCCGCCGAGCGTGGAGTAGGCGACGACGATCGAGCCGCCGAGGACGATCGCGACGGTCCGGTTCATGTCGAAGAGGACGTCGAAGATCGTGGCGTACGCGATGGTCGAGGTCACCGCGAGCATCAGGGTGTACGCCCACATGACCACGCCGGAGATCACGCCCGCCCGGCCGCCGTAGCGCAGGTCCAGCATCTCGGAGACGGTGTAGACCTTGAGGCGGGCGATGCGGGCGGAGAAGAAGACGGAGAGCGCCAGCAGGCCGAGGCCGATGGTGAAGACCATCCAGGCGCCGGAGAGGCCGTACTGGTAGCCGAGGCCCACGCCGCCGATGGTGGACGCGCCGCCGAGGACGATCGCGGCCATGGTGCCGGAGTACATGGCGGGCCCGAGGCGGCGCCCGGCCACCAGGAACTCGCTCTTGGACTTGGCGCGGCGCATGCCCCACCAGCCCATGGCCAGCATGCCGGCCAGATAGACGACGATCACTGTGTAGTCGACGGCCATGTGGGGCCCTCCTTCGCGCACATCCCGGTGGCGTGTCGTGCAGAAACGTGGGGGTTCTCCTGGGAGGTCGGCAGGGCTCACGGGGACATCCGCCCGTACCCGTGGCTGCCGGCCCGGACTTGACACTAGGTGGCCGGAAAGCGGCTGCGAAGTGTACGTTTCATCCATTCGAGCAGCGCGGGATGGAGGGTACGCACACCATGCCGGACACGTCTGCACCAGCAGTCCCACCCACCCCACCGGTCCCGCTGACCGCGCTGCTGGCGAGGGAGGACCTCGCCCTGCGCCAGATCGCGGGCCCCGCCGCCGACGGGGTGGTGATCCACTGGGCGCACACCTCGGAGATGGCCGACCCGTATCCGTATCTGCTGGGCGGTGAGCTGCTGCTGTCGGCGGGGGTCCACGTCCCGGAGACGGCGGACCGGGCCGGGACCCTGGGCGAGTACTTCGACGGCTACGTCTCCCGGATCGTGGCGGCGGGCGGCGCGGCCCTCGGCTTCGGTCTCGCGCCGGTCCACGACACGGTTCCGCGGGCCCTGGTCGAGGCCTGCGAGGCGCACGGACTCCCGCTCCTGGAGGTGCCGCCGCAGACCACGTTCTCGGGCGTGGCCCGCGCGGTCTGGCAGCTGATGGCGCAGGCCCGCCTGGCGGAGCTGCGCCGGGTGACGGAGGCCCAGCAGAGCCTCGCGGCCGCCGCATCCCGCCCCGATCCCGTCCCGTCGGTCCTGCGCCAGCTCGCCCAGCGCGTCGGCGGCTGGGCCGCGCTGTACGGACCGGACGGCGCCGAGATCGCGGGGGCCGGGCGGGCGCCGGGAGACGAGGCACGGCAGGCACTGACCGTCCTGACCGGGGTGGTCCGCCCGACCCCCACGCCGCCCCGCATCCCGAGCACCGGCCCCGCCACCGACCGCCCGGCCGCCCCCGACGGCCCCACCACGGCCCGCCCGCCGGCCGATCGCCCCACGACCGGTCACGGCTCGCCGGCCGACCGCCCCGCTCCCGCGTCCGCCACCGACACCGTCGCCGGCAGTCGGCTCGCCGCCTACGCCCTCGGTGCCGGGCAGGGATTCGTGCTCGGGGTCGCCGCGCCGCAGCGGGAGCCCGGGGATCACACGATCGCGTCCGTGGCCGCCGTGCTGCTCTCCCTGCTGACCGGCGAGCACCAGAGCGGCGCCGGAGCGGCCCGCGCCGCCGCGCTCGTACGGCTGCTCCTCGGGGTGCCGCCGGCCGACGTGGCGCCGCTGCTCGGGGCCGAGAGCTGGCTGGTGGTGCACGCCCGGCCCGAGGGCCGGCCGCCCGACGCGATGGCCGCCTCCGCGCTGGGGGCAGCCCTCGGATCGGCGCTGGTGGACCTGGCCAAGGACGTCGTACGGGTCCTCGTGCCCGCCGACCGCGCGCCGACGCCGCAGCCCGGCTGGATCCTCGGCGTCAGCGCGGCCGTGCCCCCGCCGCAGTGGCCGTCCGCCGACACCCAGGCCGCCCGCGCCCTGGCCCGCGCGCGGGCCACCCGCACCGCCCTGGTCCGCCACGGCACCCGCCCCGGCCTCGACGAACTCGTCCCGCCCCGGGAGGCCGAGGCGTACGCCCGCTCCGTCCTCGCCCCGGTCGCCGCCGTCCCGGCGCTCGCCGAGACCCTGCGCACCTGGCTGTCCCTGCACGGCAGTTGGGACCGGACCGCGGTGGCCCTGTCCGTGCACCGCAACACCGTGCGGCAGCGGATCGCCCGCTGCGCCGCGCTCCTCGACGCGGACCTCGACGATCCGGACGTACGGATGGAGCTGTGGTTCGCGCTGAAACACCTGTGAGCGCGACGGAAGTGAGGCGGGCGCGAACCGGGGAGTGACCCGCGTCCCAGCGAGCGATACGTCGGGGAAACGCGCAGCGCCCTGCCCCACAATGGGGGGCATGCCGATACCCGGGACACCCAGCCGCGCCGAGCTCGTCGACCACCTCGTGAAGACCCGCATCGCGGGCGACGTGGCCACCCCGCGCGAGAACAACCTGAACCACTACCGCAGGCTGGCCAACGGCGACCGCAACTTCTGGTTCGGACTGGAGCTCGGGGACCGGTGGCGGGACGAGCAGGACGTCCTCGCGGTGATGGCGGAGCGGGTCGGCGTCAACGACGATCCCGAGTACCGGTACGGACAGGACACCATCGATCCCGAGTTGACCGTGGACGCCCTGGGCCGGCTGGCGGGCCGGCTGCGGAAGGCGGCCGACGGGCAGCAGCGGGTGCTGTTCGCCACCGGTCACCCCGGCGGCCTGCTGGACGTGCACCGGGCCACGGCCGCCGCGCTGCGCGCCGCCGGCTGCGAGATCGTGGTCATCCCGGAGGGGCTGCAGACGGAGGAGGGGTACGTCATGCAGTTCGCGGACGTGGCCGTCCTCGAACACGGGGCCACGCTGTGGCACACCCACTCCGGTGAGCCGATGCGGGCGATTCTGACGGGCCTTGAGCGCGCGGGCCGCCCGCTGCCCGACCTGGTCGTCGCCGACCACGGCTGGGCCGGATACGCGGGTCAGGCGGGCGTCGACTCCGTCGGCTACGCCGACTGCAACGACCCGGCGCTGTTCCTCGCCGAGTCGGAGGGCACCGTCCAGGTGGCGGTGCCGCTCGACGACCATGTGCTCAGCCCGCGGCACTACGACCCCATGACGGCGTATCTGCTCGCCGAGGCGGACCTGGCCTGAGCCGGGGCGCGAGACAAAGAACGTGATGTGCGGCCCCTCTGACGGGGCCGCACATCACGCTCTCACTGTCGTTGGGCACCGGCCTCAGTGGCCGCCACCGCCACCACCGCCGCCGCCGCCGTGGCCTCCGCCACCGCCGCCGCCGTTGCCGCCGCCACCGTGGCCACCGCCACCGTAACCGCCGCCACCGCCGCCGTGGCCTCCGCCACCGTAGCCGCCGCCACCGTGGCCACCGCCGCCGTAGCCGCCGTGGTCACCGCCGTAGCCGCCGTGGTCACCGCCGTAGCCGCCGTGGTCTCCGCCGTAGCCGCCGTGGTCTCCGCCATAGCCGCCGTGGTCTCCGCCATAGCCGCCGCCGCAGCCGTCATCGTTCCACCAGCTGTATCCGCCGTGGTGGCCGCAGCCGCCGCCGTAGTCGCTGCTGGCCGAAGCGGTGCCGGCCGCGCCGATCGCGGCCCCGCCGGCCATCAGAATGCCGGCGGCGGACGCCGCGAGGAGACGCCTCACGCGTTGTGCTCGCATGGGATAAACCTTCCGTTCCATCGTCTCTCGCGATACCAGACGGGATGCGCGAGGTGGATGGCCGTCACCGCAAGCAGAGAGCTGCGGCACGGTCTCAGGTGTCGCCGCGTATTCAACTGAAGCGCACGGGCTCACCGCCGACGCCTTCAGTCCGCCCGCGCAACGTTTCGCGGGCGCTCACTGCGGCCGGGTCCCACACCACCGGAACCGGGTCGGCCGGGCGTGCCGTGCAATGCGGCTTTCACTCATAGAGCCTAGTACCCCACCCGCAACTCGTCACCTCGGGCAGCCTCTCGCGTCACAGGGGCCCACCTCGGTCGTCACGCCGCATCGCGGTCCGGCCGAGTTCTCATCGAGGGACGCGGACGACGCCTTCCTGGATGACAGAGATGGCGAGCCGACCGTCCTGGGTGTATATCCGGGCCTGCCCGAGACCACGACCGCCGTGCGCGGACGGGGAGTCCTGGTCGTAGAGCAGCCACTCGTCGGCGCGGAACGGCCGGTGGAACCACATCGCGTGGTCCAGCGAGGCCCCGACGACGTCGCCGACGGCCCAGCCGCCGCGGCCGTGCGCGAGCAGCACGGAGTCGAGCAGGGTCATGTCGGAGACATAGGTGGCGAGGACGACGTGCAGGAGCGGGTCGTCGTCGAGCTTGCCGTTGGTGCGGAACCACACCTGCGAGTGCGGCTCGCGCGGCTCGCCGAACTTCCCGAACGGCGGCTCCTCGACATAGCGCAGGTCGACGGCCTCGCGCGCCTCCAGGAACCTCTCCACGACCTGGGGCGGCAGGTGGGCGTACCCGGTCATCCGCTCCCGGGAGGTGGGCAGCGTCTCGGGATCCGGCGCGGGCGGCATGGGGGCCTGGTGGTCCAGACCCTCCTCGTCCGTCTGGAAGGACGCCGAGAGATGGAAGATCGGCTGCCCGTGCTGGACCGCGACCACCCGGCGGGTGGTGAACGAACGCCCGTCGCGGATGCGGTCGACCGTGTAGACGATCGGGGCTCCCGGGTCACCGGGGCGCAGGAAGTACGCGTGCAGGGAGTGCGCGTGCCGGTCCGCGGGCACCGTACGCCCGGCGGCGACCACCGCCTGGGCCGCCACCTGCCCGCCGAAGACGCGCGGGACGACGGCGGCCCGGGACCGGCCGCGGAAGATGTCCTGTTCGAGCTGCTCCAGATCGAGCAGCTCAAGCAGGGACTGAAGTGCCTGGCTCATACGTCACTTGTACCGTGCACGGATGTCGCAGGCCTTACGGAGCCGTGTCACAGGCCCATGTCCTTCGCGATGATCGACTTCATGATCTCGCTGGTGCCGCCGTAGATGCGGTTGACGCGGTTGTCGGCGTACAGACGAGCGATCGGGTACTCGTTCATGTAGCCGTAGCCACCGTGCAGCTGGAGGCAGCGGTCGATGACGCGGTGGGCGACCTCGGTGCAGAACAGCTTGGCGGAGGCGGCCTCGGCCGGGGTCAGCTCACCGGCGTCCAGGGCCTCCGTCGCGCGGTCGGCGACGGCCTCGGCCGCGTCCACCTCGGCCTGGCAGGCGGCCAGCTCGAACTTGGTGTTCTGGAAGTGGGCGACGGGCTTGCCGAAGACCGTGCGCTCCTGGACGTACTGCTTGGCGAACCGGACCGCGGCCTTGGCCTGCGCGTAGGCGCCGAAGGCGATGCCCCAGCGCTCGGAGGCCAGGTTGTGGCCGAGGTAGTAGAAGCCCTTGTTCTCCTCGCCGAGCAGGTCCTCGACGGGCACCTTGACGTCGACGAAGGCCAACTCGGCGGTGTCGGAGGTGCGCAGCCCCAGCTTGTCCAGCTTGCGGCCGACGGAGTAGCCCTCGGACTTGGTGTCGACGGCGAAGAGGGATATGCCGAAGCGGCGGTCCTCGGCGGTCGGGGCGGAGGTCCGGGCGCAGACGATGACCTTGTCGGCGTGGACACCGCCGGTGATGAACGTCTTGGCGCCGTTGAGGACGTAGTGCGTGCCGTCCTCGCTGAGCTTGGCGGTGGTCTTCATGCCCGCGAGGTCGGAGCCGGTGCCCGGCTCGGTCATCGCGATGGCCCACATCTCCTCGCCGGTGACGAACTTCGGCAGGTAGCGCTTCTTCTGCTCGTCGTCGGCCAGCATCTTGATGTACGGCAGGGCGAGCAGGACGTGCACGCCGGAGCCGCCGAACTGGACGCCCGCGCGGGCGGTCTCCTCGTAGAGGACGGCCTCGAACTTGTGGCTGTCCATGCCCGCGCCGCCGAACTCCTCGGGCACGTTGATGCCGAAGATGCCCAGCTCGCCCAGCTTGTAGTAGAAGTCGCGAGGCGCCTGGCCGGCGGCGAACCACTCGTCGTACACCGGAACGACCTCGGCCTCGATGAAGGCGCGCAGGGTCTCCCGGAACGCCTCGTGATCCTCGTTGAACACCGTACGGCGCACGCCGCCCACCTCCATCTGTCTAAGCGCTTGCTCAGGCAACCGTACCGGCCGGTAGGGCGAGCGTCCAGGGTGCGCCAGGGGTAACGCTCGTCACGCCCCCACGGCCTCGAACGCCCCCCGCGCCATCCGGTGCAGCAGCGCCGCCGTGGCCTCGCGCCCCGGCAGCGAGCCCGACCGCCCCAGGTGAGGGGTGGAGTTCAGCAGCCCGAAGACGGAGTGCACCGCGGAGCGGGCGGTCGGCTCCGACAGCGCGGGGTAGACCTGGCGGACGACCTCCACCCACAGCTCGACGTACTGCCGCTGGAGCTGGCGCACCAGCTTGCGGTCACTGTCCCGCAGGCGGTCCAGCTCGCGGTCGTGCAGGGTGATCAGGGGACGGTCGTCGAGGGCGAAGTCGATGTGGCCCTCGATGAGGGAGTCGAGCACCTCGGCGGGCCCGGCCGAGCCGTCGGCCTCCGCCAGGCGGTGCTTCGCCCCCTTGAGCAGCTGACCGCTGATGCCCACCAGCAGCTCGGCGAGCATCGCGTCCTTGCCGGCGAAGTGACGGTAGAGACCGGGACCGCTGATACCGACCGCGGCGCCTATCTCGTCGACCCCGACCCCGTGGAAACCGCGCTCGGCGAAGAGGCGAGCGGCCTCCTTGAGGATCTGCTCACGGCGGGTGGGGGCGTCGGTTCTGGTGGCCATGTCGGCAATTCTAGACAGGGAGGTTAGCGCTCGTTAACCTGTGGGAAATGGTTAACGCTCATTAACAGTCGATCACTGGGTGAGGGGACCGGAGGATGCAAGAGGCACCGGAGCTGACGAGCGCGGCAGATCCCGCGTCGGAGGCCTGGCGGGCCAATGAACAGGCCCACCTCGCGCTCGTCGACGAGCTGCGCGGCAAGCTGGCCGCCGCGGCGCTCGGCGGCGGGGAGAAGGCGCGCGCCCGCCACACCGCGCGCGGGAAACTGCTGCCCAGGGACCGGGTGGACACCCTTCTCGACCCGGGCTCGCCGTTCCTGGAGCTGGCCCCCCTCGCCGCGGACGGGATGTACGACGGGCAGGCACCGGCCGCCGGCGTCATCGCGGGGATCGGCCGGGTCAGCGGACGGGACTGCGTGATCGTCGCCAATGACGCCACCGTCAAGGGCGGCACGTACTACCCGATGACCGTGAAGAAGCACCTGCGGGCCCAGGAAGTCGCCCTGGAGAACCGGCTCCCCTGTGTGTACCTCGTCGACTCCGGAGGTGCCTTCCTGCCCATGCAGGACGAGGTCTTCCCGGACCGCGAGCACTTCGGGCGGATCTTCTACAACCAGGCCCGGATGTCCGGCGCCGGCATCCCGCAGATCGCCGCCGTGCTCGGCTCCTGCACCGCCGGTGGCGCCTACGTCCCGGCCATGAGCGACGAGGCCGTGATCGTCCGCAACCAGGGCACGATCTTCCTGGGCGGTCCCCCGCTGGTGAAGGCGGCCACCGGTGAGGTCGTCACCGCCGAGGAGCTCGGCGGCGGCGAGGTCCACTCGCGCGTCTCCGGTGTCACCGACCACCTCGCCGAGGACGACGCCCACGCGCTGCGGATCGTGCGGAACATCGTCGCCACCCTGCCCGGGCGCCGGGCGCTGCCCTGGGGGGTCGAGCCGACCGTCGAGCCGAAGGTCGATCCGTACGGGCTGTACGGCGCGGTTCCCGTCGACTCCCGCACCCCCTACGACGTCCGCGAGATCATCGCGCGCGTCGTCGACGGCTCCCGCTTCGCCGAGTTCAAGTCGGAGTTCGGGCAGACCCTGATCACCGGCTTCGCCCGGATCCACGGGCACCCGGTCGGGATCGTCGCCAACAACGGCATCCTGTTCTCCGAGTCCGCCCAGAAGGGCGCCCACTTCATCGAGCTGTGCGACCAGCGCGGGATCCCGCTCGTCTTCCTGCAGAACATCTCCGGCTTCATGGTCGGCAAGGACTACGAGGCGGGCGGCATCGCCAAGCACGGCGCCAAGATGGTGACGGCGGTCGCCTGCACCCGGGTGCCGAAGCTGACGGTCGTGGTCGGCGGCTCGTACGGCGCGGGGAACTACTCGATGTGCGGCCGGGCCTACTCCCCCCGCTTCCTGTGGATGTGGCCCAACGCCAAGATCTCCGTCATGGGCGGCGAGCAGGCCGCCTCGGTCCTCGCGACCGTCAAGCGCGACCAGCTGGAGACGCGCGGCGAGTCCTGGCCGGCCGAGGACGAGGAGTCCTTCAAGGCGCCCATCCGCGCCCAGTACGAGCGCCAGGGCAACGCCTACTACGCGACCGCCCGGCTCTGGGACGACGGGGTCATCGACCCCCTGGAGACCCGGCAGGTGCTGGGCCTCGCGCTGACCGCCTGTGCCAACGCGCCCCTGGGTGACCCCCAGTTCGGCGTCTTCCGGATGTGAGGAGGGGACCCGTGTTCGACACCGTGCTCGTGGCCAACCGCGGCGAGATCGCCGTCCGTGTCATCCGTACGCTGCGCTCGATGGGCGTGCGCTCCGTCGCCGTCTTCTCCGACGCCGACGCGGACGCGCGGCATGTGCGGGAGGCCGACACGGCGGTACGGATCGGTCCGGCGCCGGCCGCCGAGAGCTATCTGAACGTCGAGCGGCTGCTGGAGGCCGCCGCCCGCACCGGCGCCCAGGCCGTCCACCCTGGATACGGCTTCCTCGCCGAGAACGCCGGCTTCGCCGAGGCGTGCGCGCGGGCGGGGCTGGTCTTCATCGGCCCGCCCGCCGAGGCCATCTCCCTGATGGGCGACAAGATCCGCGCCAAGGAGACGGTGCGGGTGGCCGGGGTGCCGGTCGTCCCCGGCTCCAGCGGCAGCGGGCTCACCGACGCCCAGCTCGCCGACGCGGCCCGGGAGATCGGCATGCCGGTGCTGCTCAAGCCGTCCGCCGGCGGCGGCGGCAAGGGCATGCGGCTGGTGCGGGACGCCGACCTGCTGGCCGAGGAGATCGCCGCCGCCCGCCGCGAGGCCCGCGCCTCCTTCGGCGACGACACGCTGCTCGTGGAGCGGTGGGTCGACCGGCCCCGGCACATCGAGATCCAGGTGCTGGCCGACGGTCACGGCAACGTCGTGCACCTCGGTGAGCGCGAGTGCTCGCTGCAGCGCCGGCACCAGAAGATCGTCGAGGAGGCGCCCAGCGTGCTCCTCGACGAGGAGACCCGGGCCGCGATGGGCGAGGCCGCGGTGCAGGCGGCCCGGTCCTGCGGGTACCGGGGCGCGGGCACGGTGGAGTTCATCGTGCCGGGCGGCGACCCGTCCTCGTACTACTTCATGGAGATGAACACCCGCCTCCAGGTGGAGCACCCGGTCACCGAGCTGGTCACGGGGCTCGACCTGGTGGAGTGGCAGCTGCGGGTGGCGGCGGGCGAGCCGCTGCCGTTCGCGCAGCCGGACATCCGGCTGACCGGGCACGCGGTCGAGGCCCGTATCTGCGCCGAGGACCCCGCGCGCGGGTTCCTGCCCTCGGGCGGCACGGTCCTCAGGCTGCGCGAGCCGCAGGGCGACGGGGTGCGCACCGACTCCGGGCTCGCCGAGGGCACCGAGGTGGGCAGCCTGTACGACCCGATGCTGTCCAAGGTGATCGCCTACGGCCCCGACCGCGACACCGCGCTGCGCCGGCTGCGGGCGGCGCTCGCCGAAACGGTCACGCTGGGCGTGCAGACCAACGCCGGGTTCCTGCGCCGGCTGCTCGCCCATCCGGCGGTCGTGGCGGGCGAGTTGGACACGGGTCTGGTCGAGCGGGTGGTCGACGACCTCGTCTCCACGGACGTACCGGAGGAGGTGTACGAGGCGGCCGCGGCCGTGCGACTGGACGCGCTGCGTCCGAGCGGGGGCGGCTGGACCGATCCCTTCTCCGTGCCGAGCGGCTGGCGCCTCGGCGGCACGCCGAAGCCGGTGGGCTTCCCCCTGCGGGTGAGCGACCCCGTGGAGTACGCCCCGCGCGGCACCCACACGGTCACCGAGGACGCGGTCTCCGTCACCCTCGACGGCGTCCGCCACACCTTCCACCGCGCCGCCGACTGGCTGGGCCGCGACGGCGACGCCTGGCACGTGCGCGACCACGACCCGGTGGCCGCGTCCCTCACCCGGGCCGGGCACGCCGGCGCCGACTCGCTCACCGCGCCCATGCCCGGCACGGTCACCGTGGTGAAGGTCGCCGTCGGCGACGAAGTGACCGCGGGCCAGAGCTTGTTGGTGGTGGAGGCGATGAAGATGGAGCACGTCGTCTCCGCCCCGCACGCCGGCACCGTCGCCGAACTGGATGTCTCCCCCGGCACCACGGTCGCCATGGACCAGGTGCTCGCGGTGATCGCACCCCACGAGGAGGCGGCCCAGTGACCGTCGACCAACTGCCCATGGTCGTACCTGCCCAGGACCTGCCCGCGCGGGTCCGGATCCACGAGGTCGGCGCGCGCGACGGGCTGCAGAACGAGAAGTCGACCGTGCCGACCGAGGTCAAGGCGGAGTTCATCCGCCGGCTGGCCGACGCGGGCCTGACGACGATCGAGGCGACGAGCTTCGTCCACCCCAAGTGGGTGCCCCAACTGGCCGACGCCGAAGAACTCTTCCCGCGGGTGAGCGACCTCCAGGTGGCCCTGCCGGTACTGGTGCCCAACCAGCGCGGCCTGGACCGAGCCCTGGCGCTCGGCGCCCGCCGGATCGCCGTCTTCGCCAGCGCCACGGAGTCCTTCGCGAAGGCCAACCTCAACCGCTCGCTGGACGAGTCCCTCGCGGTGTTCGACCCGGTGGTGCGGGGCGCGAAGGACAAGGGCGTGCACGTGCGTGGCTATGTCTCCATGTGCTTCGGCGACCCCTGGGAGGGCGCGGTCCCCATCCACCAGGTGGTACGCGTCTGCAAGGCGCTGGTGGACATGGGCTGTGACGAGCTGAGCCTGGGCGACACCATCGGCGTCGCCACGCCGGGCCACGTCCTCGAACTGCTCTCCGTGCTGAACGAGGAGGGCGTGCCGACGAACGTCGTCGGCGTGCACTTCCACGACACGTACGGCCAGGCGCTCGCCAACACCTACGCGGCGCTCGAACACGGTGTCACCACCATCGACGCCTCCGCCGGGGGCCTCGGCGGCTGCCCCTACGCCAAGTCCGCCACCGGCAACCTCGCCACCGAAGACCTCGTGTGGATGCTCCAGGGCCTCGGCATCGAGACCGGGGTCGACCTCGGCCGCCTCACCGAAACCAGCGTGTGGATGGCCGAGCGGCTGGGCCGGCCCAGCCCCTCCCGCACCGTCCGCGCTCTTTCCCACAAGGACCAGTGATCAGCATGGACCACCGTCTCTCCCCCGAGCTGGAGGAACTCCGCCGCACGGTGGAGGAGTTCGCGCACGACGTGGTGGCGCCGAAGATCGGCGACTTCTACGAGCGGCACGAGTTCCCGTACGAGATCGTCCGCGAGATGGGCCGCATGGGTCTGTTCGGGCTGCCGTTCCCGGAGGAGTACGGCGGCATGGGCGGCGACTACCTGGCGCTGGCCCTGGCGCTGGAGGAGCTGGCCCGGGTGGACTCCTCGGTCGCCATCACGCTGGAGGCGGGCGTCTCGCTGGGCGCGATGCCGATCCATCTGTTCGGCACCGAGGAGCAGAAGCGCGAGTGGCTCCCGCGTCTGTGCTCGGGCGAGATGCTGGGCGCCTTCGGCCTCACGGAGCCGGACGGCGGCTCGGACGCGGGCGCGACCCGTACGACGGCCCGTCTCGACCCGGAGACCGACGAGTGGGTGATCAACGGCAGCAAGTGCTTCATCACCAACTCGGGTACGGACATCACGGGTCTGGTGACGGTCACCGCGGTCACCGGCCGCAAGCCGGACGGCAAGCCGCTGATCTCGGCGATCATCGTCCCGTCGGGCACGCCCGGCTTCACGGTGGCGGCCCCGTACTCGAAGGTCGGCTGGAACGCCTCGGACACCCGTGAACTGTCCTTCCAGGACGTCCGCGTGCCCGCCGCCAACCTGCTCGGCGAGCCGGGCCGGGGTTACGCGCAGTTCCTGCGGATCCTCGACGAGGGCCGCATCGCCATCGCGGCGCTCGCGACGGGCCTCGCGCAGGGCTGTGTGGACGAGTCGGTCAAGTACGCCAAGGAGCGCCAGGCCTTCGGCCGGCCGATCGGTGCCAACCAGGCCATCCAGTTCAAGATCGCCGACATGGAGATGAAGGCCCACACGGCCCGCCTCGCCTGGCGCGACGCGGCCTCCCGGCTGGTGGCGGGCGAGCCGTTCAAGAAGGAGGCGGCCCTGGCCAAGCTGTACTCCTCCACGATCGCGGTCGACAACGCCCGTGACGCCACGCAGGTGCACGGCGGCTACGGCTTCATGAACGAGTACCCGGTGGCCCGCATGTGGCGCGACTCCAAGATCCTGGAGATCGGCGAGGGCACGAGCGAGGTGCAGCGGATGCTCATCGCGCGGGAGTTGGGGCTCGTGGGCTGAGTTCCCGGGCCCCGGGGCCCCGACTGCTGACGGGTCGTGACACGAGGCGCCCCGCCCTCTGGACATCAAGTGAGGTTAGGCTAACCTACCTTCGATATGTCCGGCGGGCGCCTCGCCCCGTTCGAAAGCAGTCATACCCATGCCCCATGCCCGTGCCACCCACCTCACTCGCCGCGGCATCCTCGCCGCGGGCGGCGCCCTCGGCCTCGGTGCCGCGCTCGCGGCCTGCGGTGACGACGACGGGAAGAACAAGGGCTCGGACGACGGGACCAAGGCGGCCAAGTCCGGTCCCTGGACGTTCAAGGACGACCGCGGACAGACCGCCAAGGCCGACAAGGTGCCCTCGAACATCGTCGCGTTCGTCGGTGTGGCCGCCGCGCTGTACGACTACGGCGTCCAGGCCAAGGGCGTCTTTGGCCCCACGAGGACCAAGGACGGCAAGGCGGACGTCCAGGCCGGCGACATGGACATCAGCAAGGTGACCGCCCTCGGCAACGAGTGGGGCCAGTTCAACATCGAGAAGTACGCCTCCCTCGCGCCCGACGCGCTCCTCTCCACGATGTTCGACGACGCCGGCACCCTCTGGTACGTGCCGGAGGAGTCCAAGAAGAAGATCGAGGCGGTCGGCGCCCCGAGCGTCGGCATCTCCGTCTACGACCGCCAGCTGACCGAGCCGCTCCAGCGCATGCTGGCGCTCGCCGAGTCGCTCGGCGGCGACGTCGGTTCGGCGAAGGTCACGCAGGCCAAGAAGCGCTTCGAGGATGCCGCGGCCCGGCTGCGCGCCGCCGCCAAGGCCAAGCCCGACATCAAGGTGATGGCCGGTTCCGCCAGCCAGGACCTGTTCTACGTCTCCGGCACCAACCTCTCCGTCGACCTGGAGTACTTCAAGGCCCTCGGCGTGCACTTCGTCGAGCCCCCGGAGAGCGCCAAGAAGCAGGGCGGCGGCTGGTACGAGTCGCTGAGCTGGGAGAACGTCGACAAGTACGACGCGGACATCATCATGATGGACAACCGCACCTCGGCCATCCAGCCCGCCGACATCACCGAGGGCACCTGGCAGAAGCTGCCCGCGGTGAAGGCGAAGCAGGTCATCGCCCGCAATCCCGAGCCGATCCTGTCCTACGACAAGTGCGCCCCGCTCCTGGAGGAGCTCGCGACGGCCATCGAGAACGCGAAGAAGGTCAGCTGAGGAGGCACCGTGACCACCGCCGTAGCCGCCCCGTTCCGTTTCTTCTCCCTGCAGGTCGTACGGACGAGGCGGCTCGGCCCGTCTCTGGTCCGGGTCACCTTCGCCGGTCCCGATCTGCACGCCTTCCACTCCCGGGGCCGCGACCAGTCGCTGTCGCTGTTCCTGCCGCACCCCGGCCAGGCCGAACCCCTCGTACCCATCAAGCTGGGCGACGGCTGGTGGGCCGCCTGGCGCGAACTCCCGGACGACGTACGGGCGGTGATGCGCTCGTACACCCTGCGGGCCCTGCGCCGCGAGCCCGGCGAGCGCGATGAGATCGACATCGACTTCGTCCTGCACACCCCGGCCGGACCCGCCTCGCACTGGGCCTCCCGGGCCGCCGCCGGTGACCGCGTGCTGCTGCTCGGCCCGGCGATCGCCGACAACCGCGCGATCCGCTTCCGGCCGCCCGAGGACACCGACCTCGTCGTCATCTGGGGCGACGAGACCGCCGTACCCGCCGCCTCGGCGATCCTGGAGTCCCTGCCGGCCGGCACCCGTGCCCGCGCCTGGCTGAAGGTGCCGCACGCCGGGGACGTCCAGCACCTCGACACCGCGGCCGACGTGGACCTCACCTGGCTCGTGGGCGACCAGGACTCCCCCAGGGCCGTCGACGCCGTGCGTTCCGCACAACTCCCGCCCGCGGAAAGCCCGTACGTCTGGATCGCGGGCGAGTCCGGCCGGGTGAAGGAGCTGCGCCGGCACTTCGTCGGCGAGCGCGGCATCGACCGGCGGCGCGTCACCTTCGTCGGCTACTGGCGGCTGGGAATGAGCGAGGAGCAACTGCGCGAGTCCGCATGACCGCCGTCGGAGTGACGGCGGTCACCGGAGGGGCGCGTCTCCGCTCGATCAACTTAGGTTAGGCTAACCTAAGTTGATCGATCCGCGTCCCTCTCCCCATCCCGCACGGACCGTCCCCCCGGAGGACCCCCACATGCGCTCGCACCTGCTCAATGACCTCACCGCGGAGCACTATCGCCGCTCCGTGACCGAAGGAGTCGAGCGGGTGGCGGCCAAACTCGCCACCACCGGCCGTCCGTTCACCGGCGTCACCGTCGACGCCCTCGCCCCCCGCATCGAGCAGATCGACCTCGACCGCCCCCTGCACGACACCACCGCGGCGCTGGACGAGCTGGAAGAGGTCTACCTCCGCGACGCGGTCTACTTCCACCACCCCCGCTACCTCGCCCACCTCAACTGCCCCGTCGTCATCCCGGCGGTGCTCGGCGAGGCCGTGCTCTCCGCGGTCAACTCCTCCCTGGACACCTGGGACCAGTCGGCCGGCGGCACCCTCATCGAGCGCAGGCTCGTCGACTGGACGGCCGCCCGCATCGGCCTCGGCCCGGCCGCCGACGGCGTGTTCACCTCCGGCGGCACCCAGTCCAACCTCCAGGCCCTGCTGCTGGCCCGGGAGGAGTCCAAGCCGGGGCGGGCAGGGTGGGAAAGCGGGGTCAACCCCGGGAAACTGCGCGTCTTCGCCTCCGCGGTCAGCCACTTCAGCGTCAAGAAGTCCGCCAAACTCCTCGGCCTGGGCACCGACTGCGTCGTGTCGATCCCCGTCGACCACGACAAGCGGATGCAGACGGTCGCCCTCGCCCATGAACTGGAGCGCTGCGAGCGGGACGGCCTGGTCCCGATGGCCGTCGTCGCCACCGCCGGCACCACCGACTTCGGCTCCATCGACCCGCTGCCCGAGATCGCCGAGCTGTGCGCCCGGCACGACGTGTGGATGCACGTGGACGCCGCCTACGGCTGCGGACTGCTCGCCTCCCGCAAGTACCGGGACCGCATCGACGGCATCGAGCGCGCCGACTCCGTCACCGTCGACTACCACAAGTCCTTCTTCCAGCCGGTGAGTTCGTCCGCCGTCCTGGTCCGCGACGCCGCCACCCTGCGGCACGCGACCTACCACGCCGAGTACCTCAACCCGCGGCGCATGGTGCACGAGCGCATCCCCAACCAGGTCGACAAGTCCCTGCAGACCACCCGCCGCTTCGACGCGCTCAAGCTGTGGATGACCCTGCGCGTCATGGGCGCCGACGGCATCGGCGAACTCTTCGACGAGGTCTGCGACCTGGCCGCCGAGGGCTGGCAGCTGCTGGCCGCCGACCCCCGCTTCGATGTCGTCGTCGAGCCCACCCTCTCCACCCTCGTCTTTCGCTGCATCCCGGCGGCCGTCACCGACCCGGGCGAGATCGACCGCGCCAACCTGTACGCCCGCAAGGCCCTGTTCGCCTCCGGCGACGCCGTGGTCGCGGGCACCAAGGTCGACGGCCGCCACTACCTGAAGTTCACCCTGCTCAACCCCGAGACGACGACGGCCGACATCGCGGCCGTCCTCGACCTGATCGCCGGCCACGCCGAGCAGTACCTGGGAGAGTCCCTTGACCGCGCGTCCTGAAGCCCCGCTCCGCACCCACGACTTCGTGGGAATCGGACTCGGCCCCTTCAACCTCGGCCTCGCCTGCCTCACCGAGCCCGTCGCCGAACTCGACGGTGTCTTCCTGGAGTCCAAGCCCGACTTCGAGTGGCACGCCGGCATGTTCCTGGACGGCGCCCACCTGCAGACCCCGTTCATGTCGGACCTGGTCACCCTGGCAAACCCGACCTCCCCGTACTCCTTCCTCAACTACCTCAAGGAGAAGGGCAGGCTGTACTCGTTCTACATCCGCGAGAACTTCTATCCGCTGCGGGTGGAGTACGACGACTACTGCCGCTGGGCCGCCTCGAAGCTCTCCAGCATCCGCTTCGGCACGACGGTCACCGAGGTGACGTACGAGGACGAGGTGTACGTCGTCCGTACCGAGGCCGGCGAGACGTTCCGGGCCCGTCATCTGGTGCTCGGCACCGGCACGGTCCCCTTCGTCCCCGAGGCCTGCCAGGACCTGGGCGGCGACGTCATCCACGCCGCGCAGTACATGCACCGCAAGGCGGAACTGCGGGCCAAGAAGTCCCTCACGATCGTCGGCAGCGGCCAGAGCGCCGCCGAGATCTACTACGAGCTGCTCTCCGAGATCGACGTCCACGGCTACGAGCTCAACTGGGTCACCCGCTCCCCGCGGTTCTTCCCGCTGGAGTACACGAAGCTGACCCTGGAGTTGACCTCCCCGGACTACATCGACTACTTCCGCGCGCTGCCCGAGGAGACCCGCTACCGGCTGGAGAAGCAGCAGAAGGGCCTGTTCAAGGGCATCAACTCGGACCTGATCGACGCCATCTTCGACCTGCTCTACCAGAAGAACGTCGAGAGCGGCGACCGCCCGGTCCCCACCCGGCTGCTCACCAACTCCACGCTGACCGGCGCCCGGCACGAGGACGGCTCGTACACGCTCGACTTCCACCAGGACGAGCAGGACAAGGACTTCGAGATCCGCACCGAGGGCCTGATCCTGGCCACCGGCTACCACTACCGCCCGCCGGCCTTCCTCGAACCGCTGACCGACCGCCTCCGCTTCGACGGCCACGGCCGCTTCGACGTCGCCCGCAACTACTCCATCGACACCACGGGCCGCGGCGTCTTCCTCCAGAACGCCGGCGTCCACACCCACAGCATCACGTCCCCCGACCTGGGCATGGGCCCCTACCGCAACGCGTACATCATCCGCGAACTGCTCGGCACCGAGTACTACCCGGTCGAGAAGACGATCGCGTTCCAGGAGTTCGCCGTATGACCGTCTTGAGCACCATGTTCACCTTCCGCCCCCTCGACCCCCTGAAGGACGCCGAGTTGCTGCACGGGTGGGTCACGCATCCCAAGGCGGCGTTCTGGATGATGCAGGACGCCAGGCTGGAGGATGTCGAGCGCGCCTACATGGAGATCGCGGCCGACGAGCATCATCACGCGCTGCTCGGGCTGCTCGACGGGGAGCCCGCCTTTCTGATGGAGCGGTACGACCCGGCGCACCGGGAGCTGGTGGGGCTGTACGAGCCCGAGCCGGGGGACGTCGGGATGCACTTCCTGGTGCCGGCGACCCAGGCGCCCGTGCACGGGTTCACCAGGGCCGTCATCACCGCCGTGATGGCTCGGCTCTTCGAGGACCCGGCGACGCGCCGGGTGGTCGTGGAGCCGGACGTGCGCAACAAGGCGGTGCACGCCCTCAACGCGGCCGTCGGATTCGTGCCCGAGCGGGAGATCCGGAAGCCGGAGAAGGACGGGCTGCTGAGCTTCTGCACGCGCGAGGGGTTCGAGCGGGCGGTGGCCGCATGAGCCTCGCCGACGCCGTGGCCCATCTGTCCCCCGAGCGCTGGGAGACGGCCAATCGCCTCCTGATACGCAAGGCGCTCGCCGAGTTCGCCCACGAGCGCCTCCTGACCCCGCAGGCGGACGGGGACGCGTACGTCGTCCGCAGCGACGACGGCCGCACCCGCTACCGCTTCACCGCCGTCCGCCGCGCCCTCGACCACTGGCAGATCGACGCCGGGTCCGTCTCCCGGCACCGCGACGACACCGAACTCCCGCTGTCCGCCCTCGACTTCCTCATCGAGCTGCGTCAGTCGCTGGGCCTGAGCGACGAGATTCTCCCGGTCTACCTGGAGGAGATCTCCTCCACCCTCTCCGGCACCTGCTACAAGCTCGCCAAGCCGCGGATGCCGGTGGCCGAGCTGGCGCGCGGCGGCTTCCAGGCGATCGAGACCGGGATGACCGAGGGCCACCCCTGCTTCGTCGCCAACAACGGGCGGCTCGGCTTCGGCATCCACGAGTACCGGTCGTACGCCCCGGAGGCCGCGAGCCCGGTCCGGCTGGTGTGGCTGGCCGCGCACCGCTCCCGGGCGGCGTTCACGGCCGGCGCGGGGATCGAGTACGAGTCCTTCGTCCGGCAGGAGCTGGGCGAGGAGACAGTCGAGCGCTTCGACGGCGTCCTGCGGGACAAGGGGCTGGACCCGGCCGGCTATCTCCTCATCCCGGTCCACCCCTGGCAGTGGTGGAACAAGCTCACCGTCACCTTCGCCGCCGAGGTGGCCCGCGGGCACCTGGTCTGCCTGGGCGAGGGCGACGACGAGTACCTGGCCCAGCAGTCCATCCGGACGTTCTTCAACCGGTCGCACCCCGAGAAGCACTATGTGAAGACGGCCCTGTCCGTGCTCAACATGGGCTTCATGCGCGGGCTGTCGGCCGCCTACATGGAGGCGACCCCGGCGATCAACGACTGGCTGGCCCAGCTGATCGACAGTGACCCGGTGCTGAAGTCGACGGGTCTGTCGATCATCCGCGAGCGGGCGGCGGTCGGCTACCGGCACCTGGAGTACGAGGCGGCGACGGACCGCCACTCGCCGTACCGCAAGATGCTGGCCGCGCTGTGGCGCGAGAGCCCGGTCCCCTCCCTCCGGGAGGGCGAGTCGCTCGCCACGATGGCCTCCCTGCTCCACGTGGACGACGACGGCGCGTCCTTGGCCGGCGCGCTGATCGAGCGGTCCGGGCTGACGCCGAAGGAGTGGCTGCGGCAGTACCTGCGGGCGTACTACACGCCCCTCCTGCACAGCTTCTACGCCTACGACCTGGCCTACATGCCGCACGGCGAGAACGTGATCCTGGTCCTGGAGGACGGCGTGGTGCGACGCGCGATCTACAAGGACATCGCCGAGGAGATCGTGGTCATGGACGCGGACGCGGCGCTCCCGCCCGAGGTGCGGCGCGTGCGGGCCGAGGTCCCGGAGGACATGAAGCTGCTGTCGATCTTCACGGACGTCTTCGACTGCTTCTTCCGCTTCCTCGCCTCGATCCTCGCCGAGGAGGGGATCCTGGCCGAGGACGCGTTCTGGGGCACGGTCGCGGAGGTCACCCGGGAGTACCAGGAGTCGGCGCCCGAACTCGCCGACCGGTTCCGGCAGTACGACATGTTCGCGCCCGAGTTCGCGCTGTCCTGCCTCAACCGGCTCCAGCTGCGCGACAACCGGCAGATGGTGGACCTGGCGGATCCCTCCGGCGCGCTCCAGCTCGTCGGGAACCTGAGGAACCCCCTCGCGGGGCTCTGACCCGGTCGACGGTCGTCCACGGACGGACGGGCGCCCCGGAGTACGGTCCTCCGGGGTGCCCGTCAGCCTTGGGTCAGCGCGTCGGCCAGGGCACCTGGGGTGACTTGTAGTAGGTCATGCCGAGCGCGTCCCACCGGGGACCCTGCGCGGCCAGCCGCACCCGGTAGGCGTTCCAGTCGTGCGTGGCCGCCGGCGACCAGCCCAGTTCGGCCACGCCCGGGAGCCGGGGGAAGGCCATGTACTCGATGTCGGCGGACCGGGTGATGGTCTCGGTCCACAGCGGGGCCTCCACGCCCCGGACGGCCGAGGCCGGGGCGCCCGGCAGATAGGCGCCGGGGTCCCAGTCGTAGGACCGCTTCACCTCGACCAGTCCGGCCCAGTCCTGGCCCAGGGGCGTGTCCGCCGTGTACTTCATGTCGAGGTAGACGCGGTCGGCCGGGGACAGGACCAGCCCGGTGCCGTTGCGCGCGGCCTGGACGACCTGGGCCTTCTCCTCGGCGCTGGTGTCGTCCAGGCCCCAGTACTGGGCGAGTGCCCCCTTGGCGGGGGTGGCGCCGGTCAACTGGTGCCAGCCGATCACCGTCTTGCCGTACTTGGCGACGATCGGCTGCACCCGGTTCATGAACGTCACGTAGTCGGCGTGGCTGGTGGAGTGCGCCTCGTCGCCGCCGATGTGGAGGTAGCGGCCGGGGGTGAGCGCGGCCAGCTCGCGCACGACGTCGTCCACGAAGTCGTACGTGACCTGCTTCGGCACGCACAGCGAGCTGAAGCCGACGTCGGTGCCGGTGTAGAGCGGGGGTGCGACGCCGTCGCAGTTCAGTTCGGCGTACGAGGCGAGGGCCGCGTTGGTGTGGCCGGGCATGTCGATCTCGGGGACGACCTCCAGGTAGCGGGAGGCGGCGTAGCGGACGATCTCCTGGTAGTCGGCCTTGGTGTAGAAGCCGCCCCGGCCGCCGCCGACCTGGGTGGAGCCGCCGTAGGTGGCCAGGCGCGGCCAGGAGTCGATCGCGATGCGCCAGCCCTGGTCGTCGCCGAGGTGCAGGTGCAGCTCGTTGATCTTGTAGAGGGCCAGCTGGTCGATGTACCGCTTGACCTGGTCCACGGTGAAGAAGTGCCGGGAGACGTCGAGCATCGCGCCCCGGTAGGGGAAGCGGGGGGCGTCCTGGACGGTGCCGCCCGCGACCGGCCAGGGGCCGGGCTGTACGGACTTCTTCTCCACGGCGGCGGGCAGCAGCTGGCGCAGGGTCTGCACGCCGTGGAAGAGGCCGGCGGGTGCGCTCGCGGTGATGGTGACGCCGCCGCGGCCGCTGTCGAGCCGGTAGCCCTCGGCGCCGAACGTGTTGGCGGCGAGCCGGAGTTGGATGCCGCCGCTGCCCTTGTCGGTGACCGGCAGCGGGTAGCCGGTGGACGGCCGCAGGAGGCCGGCCAGGTACTCGCCGACGCGGCGGGCCTCGCCGGTGCCGCTGACGCGGATGGAGGTGTCGCGGGTGATGCGGTAGGGGGATCCGCCCGGGGTGACCGACGCGGGTGCCGGTACCACCCGGTCGAGCGGGCTCGTGGTCGCCTTGGCGGGTGCCGCCGTGGCGCCGACGGTGAAGACGCCCGCGGCCGCCAGGAGGAGCAGGGACCCGAGGATGCGTGCCGTACGGGGAGTCGTGCTGTGGTGCCGTCTCACATGCGCTCCCTTCAGGATTGGTAGAGACCACTCTCCCGCAGATCCGGTGAAACAATCCCCCCATGGCGGAAATCATCCAGAAGGACGGCACGTGGGCGTTCGACGCCGACGCCCTGCGACTGACCCCCGGACGGGACAAGAACGTCAGCCTCCTCCGCAAGACGCTGGGTGAACTGGTCGTCCCGCTGGGCGCGTTGGCCGGGATCTCGTTCGAGCAGGGCAAGAGGTCGGGGCGGCTGCGACTGCGGCTGCGCGACGGCGCCGACCCGCTGCTGCAGGCGACCGGGGGCCGGCTCACCGAGCCGCACGCCCCCTACCAGCTGACCGTCGAGTCCGACCGCTACGGCGTCGCCGAGTACTTCGTGGACGAGGTCCGCAACGCCCTGCTGCTGGACGAGGTTCCGGCCGACCCGGTGTCCGGGTATCTGCTGCCCGGCCCGTCCGTGCCGCTGTCCGTCTCCGCCGGGGACGGCACGGCGGGCTTCGACGGCGAGCACGTGCGCCTGGAGTGGAACTGGAAGACGGAGGACGCCAAGGCCGCCGCCGGGGCCCGCTCGCTGGACGTCACGGAGATCACGGGCGTGGAGTGGCAGCCGGCCGCCGGGCTGGAGAACGGCCACCTGCGCTTCACGGTGCGCGGCGCGCCCACCAAGGCGCCGCCGAAGTACGACCCCAACGCGGTCGAGCTGTGGGGCTTCAAGAAGGACCCGCTGATGGCGCTGGTGGCGGCGGCCGTGCAGGCGCGGCTGCCGCATCCGTCGGGCGCCGCCGTGGCCGACGTACGACCCGAGCTGCCCGAGCTCCCGGCGCAACGGTCCGCGCCCCCGGCCGAGGACGACCACGACGCGCTGCTGCGGCGGCTGCGGGAGCTGGGCGAGCTGCACCGCACGGGCGTGCTGACCGACGAGGAGTTCACGCTGGCCAAGCAGGCGGTCCTCAAGCGCATGTGAGGACCGCCGGCCCGGCGTGGAACGCCGCCGGGGCTACTTCGCCCGGCGGGCCACCGTGAAGTGGTCGATGCGGTCGCCGCTCTCGGCGATGCCCTGGACCTTCAGGGTGGTGTAGTGGCCCTTCGGCGCGGGGGTGACGTCCACGCGCAGGAAGGAGTAGTTCAGGTAGCGGACGCGGGACCAGGTGACGGTCTCGTTCTGCTTGCCGTCCTTGAGGTTGATGAACGAGGCGACGGAGTCGACCTCGTGCTCGTGGCCCTCGTAGGAGTCCGGGGCGCTGAAGGCGTACAGGCTGCGGCCGGCCGCGCCCGCCGTGACGTACACCACGCCCTCGGTCTCCGAGTACGCCGTGCCGCCGATCGGCAGCTTCTTGGTGACCTCGTTGCCCTTGATGACGTCGGTGCGCTCGTACTGGTGGTTGTGCCCGTTGATGACCAGGTCCACCTGGTACTTGTCGAACAGCGGCACCCACTCCTGGCGCACGCCCCCTCCGAGGCGTGTGCGGTGGAGGTGCAGTAGGCGCAGTGGTGGAAGAACACGATGACGAAGTCGATGTCCTTCGAGGCGCGGAACTTCTTCAGCTGCCCCTCGAACCATGTCGTCTGGGTTCCGCCGGAGATGCCCAGGTTTGCCGGGATCTCGAAGGAGACGTCGTTGGGGTCCAGCGAGATTACCGCCGTGTTGCCGTAGACGAAGGAGTAGACGCCCGGCAGGTTCTTCGGGTCCGGACCGTTGTCCGGGAGCGTCCAGCGGGCCTCCTCGCCGCCGTAGCCGTTGGGCGAGTACCAGGCCTCCATGTCGTGGTTGCCGTAGCTGACCATCCACGGGATCTGCTTGGCGACCGACTCGGTCTGGTACAGGAACTGGTCCCAGGTGCGCGAGTCGAAGCCGGTGTCGGTGGTCTTGCCCTGGCCGGCCGGGTCGCCGTAGGCGATGTCACCGGCGTGCAGGTGGAAGGCCGGGTTCTGGCCGAGGATCAGGCTGTCGTTGGCCAGGGCGTGGTAGCTGACACCCTGGTCGCCGAAGGCCGTGAAGGTGAACGGCGCCTTGTGGGCGGGGGCGGTGGTGAAGGTGCCCACCGTGCCGGCGAGGTGCGGCTGGGCCGGGTCGAAGCCCTGGTGGCCGACGCCGTAGTAGTAGGTCCTGCCGGGGCGCAGGTGGGTGAGCTGGGCGTGCAGGTAGTACTGCGTGTGGTCGCCGCTCGCGCCGACGCCGGCCGGGGTGTAGAGGGTGCGGACCTCGGCCTCGATCTTGCGGGACAGGTCCCAGGGGTGGGCGCCGATGCGGATGAAGGGCTTCTTGACCGCGACCGGGACCTGCCACGAGACCGTCATCTCGGTGCGCGGGTCGCTGCCGTAGGCGAGGTGGCGGCCGAAGGGGGCGACCAGGGCGCCGTCGACGCTCTCGGTGGCCGGGGCGGTGGACCGGGTCGGGACGGCGGCCTGGGCGGTGCCGCCCTGCACGAACGCGCCACCCGTGACGGCGCCCAGCGTGACGGCGCCGCCCCTGATCATCGTGCGCCGCGAGAATCTGGCGCGCAGGTACTCATGCTGCTCGGCCATGCTCATGCGCGCGGCCAGCTTCTCGGGTACTCCCATGCGAGGAATGTCCATGGCGTCTGAAACTCGTGGCTCAGGGCGACGAGACGCAAGACACAGGATGGACAGATCACGAACAGGGGTCCATGAGGGATTCAATGTTCGACCAAAGCTTTTCCAGAAGCACCTGCCCGGAATCGGGCAGGATTCTTGCGAATATCGCGCCGGTACCTCAGGATCTACCGGGTGCACGATGAACTGGTTGATCACCTCACGCGATCCACGCCCCTCAACCGGGGCGAGGCGCTGCGTGTCATCCAGGACGTGCTCGCGTTCTTCGACGAGACGACCGAGGACTACGTCCGTCGCCGCCACCGCGAGCTCCAGGCCCAGGGCCTGGTGAACGCGGCGATCTTCGACAGGATCGAGGCGGACCTGAAATACCGGGCGGTGGCGCCGCCGGAGCTGACGCTCAGGCAGCTGCGCCGCATGGTCTACGGCTGAGACGCCAGGCTGAGAGATACCTATACATGTGCGGAATTGTCGGATACATCGGGAAGCGCGACGTCGCGCCGCTGCTCCTGGAAGGCCTGCAGCGCCTGGAGTACCGCGGATACGACTCCGCGGGCATCGTCGTCACCTCCCCGAAGACGGCCGGCCTGAAGATGGTCAAGGCCAAGGGCCGGGTGCGCGACCTGGAGGCCAAGGTCCCGGCGCGCTTCAAGGGCACCACCGGCATCGCCCACACCCGCTGGGCCACCCACGGCGCCCCGTCCGACGTGAACGCCCACCCGCACATGTCGGCCGACCAGAAGGTCGCCGTCGTGCACAACGGCATCATCGACAACGCCTCCGACCTGCGCCGCAAACTGGAGGCGGACGGCGTCGAGTTCCTCTCCGAGACCGACACCGAGGTCCTCGTCCACCTGATCGCCCGCTCCCAGGCTCAGACCCTGGAGGAGAAGGTCCGCCAGGCGCTCCGGCTCGTCGAGGGCACCTACGGCATCGCCGTGATGCACGCCGACTTCTCGGACCGCATCGTGGTGGCGCGAAACGGCTCCCCGGTCGTCCTCGGCATCGGCGAGAAGGAGATGTTCGTCGCCTCGGACATCGCCGCGCTGGTCACCCACACCCGCCAGATAGTCACCCTCGACGACGGCGAGATGGCCACCCTCAAGGCCGACGACTTCCGCACGTACACCACCGAGGGCACCCGGACGACGGCCGAGCCGACCACCGTGGAGTGGGAGGCGGCCTCGTACGACATGGGCGGCCACGACACGTACATGCACAAAGAGATCCACGAGCAGGCCGACGCCGTGGACCGCGTGCTGCGCGGCCGCATCGACGACCGCTTCTCCACCGTGCACCTCGGCGGCCTGAACCTGGACGCCCGCGAGGCGCGCAAGATCCGCCGCGTGAAGATCCTCGGCTGCGGCACCTCGTACCACGCGGGCATGATCGGCGCCCAGATGATCGAGGAGCTGGCCCGCATCCCCGCCGACGCCGAGCCGGCCTCCGAGTTCCGCTACCGCAACGCGGTCGTGGACCCCGACACGCTGTACGTCGCGGTCTCCCAGTCCGGTGAGACGTACGACGTGCTGGCCGCCGTGCAGGAGCTGAAGCGCAAGGGCGCGCGGGTCCTCGGCGTGGTCAACGTGGTCGGCTCCGCGATCGCCCGCGAGGCGGACGGCGGTATCTACGTGCACGCCGGGCCCGAGGTGTGCGTGGTGTCCACCAAGTGCTTCACGAACACGACGGTCGCCTTCGCGCTGCTCGCCCTGCACCTGGGCCGCACCCGTGACCTCTCGGTGCGCGACGGCAAGCGGATCATCGAGGGCCTGCGCCGGCTGCCCGCACAGATCACCGAGATCCTGGAGCAGGAGGACGAGGTCAAGAAGCTGGCCGAGCAGTACGCCGAGGCCCGCTCGATGCTCTTCATCGGCCGCGTCCGGGGCTACCCGGTGGCCCGTGAGGCCTCCCTCAAGCTCAAGGAGGTCTCCTACATCCACGCCGAGGCCTACCCGGCCTCCGAGCTCAAGCACGGCCCGCTGGCGCTGATCGAGCCCGCCCTGCCGACCGTGGCGATCGTCCCCGACGACGACCTGCTGGAGAAGAACCGCGCCGCCCTGGAGGAGATCAAGGCCCGCAGCGGCCAGATCCTCGCGGTGGCGCACCAGCCGCAGGAGAAGGCCGACCAGACGATCGTCGTCCCGAAGAACGAGGACGAGCTGGACCCGATCCTGATGGGCATCCCGCTCCAACTCCTCGCCTACCACACGGCCAAGGCCCTGGGCCGCGACATCGACAAGCCGCGCAACCTGGCCAAGTCAGTGACGGTGGAGTAGGAAATCCCCGCGCCGGCGGCAGCGATAATCGAGCAACCCCTGCGGCGAGCAACCACGTCCGCGAAAGCGGCGCCGGTTCAGGCGCAAAAAGGGGAACGGACCCCCTGTGCGCCACCAGCCACGGGGGGTCCGCTCATATCCACCGGGGCCGCCCAACTCCCCGGTATCGCTGCCGTTTCAGCCGGTGGCCGTCACCCCCCGGCCGGCAGCGCGTCGCGGAAGGGCCGTGGGCCAGTGGGCGAGGGCCGCGGTGGCGCCGTACCAGGCGACCGCTCCGGCGGCGACGGCGCACCAGCCGCCGACCTTGGTCAGGCTGCCGCTGTCCGCGAAGCGGGCGACGGCGAGCAGGAGCATGGACACGAACAGCAGTCCGTAGGTGCCCTGGACGAGCCTGTCGCCGCCCGCCACGGTCAACGACAGCGCCACGAGGGCGAACAGGAGCAGGAAGAGTCCGGCGGCGTTGTCCGACATCTGGTTCCCGGCCGAGACCGCCCAGGTGAACCAGAGGGCGCCGAGCGCCGAGAAGGCCGTACCGGTGGCCGAGTCGCGGTCACGGAGGGCCAGCAGGCCGGCGACGAACAGTGCGACGCCGCCGACGTAGTGGGCAAGGGATACGGCGTCTGCCGCCGTCACGCCGTCGATCACATCGGTGTTGCCGAGTCCGAACGCCAACAGGGTGATACCCAGGGCGAGTCGGCCGACGGTCGTGGTGGTGCTTCCCGCAGAGACGTCGTTGTCCACGGCGGGCTCCCTTCATGCATGTGCAGGTGCGCGGTGACCGATATATGCCCTTCACAAGGGCACAAACACATCTACGCATGAGTAGATTTAACCGGTCCGCAAAGGGAGTTGACCGCGGGCGAGAGGGCTACGGGATGACCACCACGGGCCGCCGGGCCCGCTTGGCGAGCCGCCCCGCGACGGATCCGAAGATGCGTCCGACGATCCCGTGGGTGGACCCCACGACGATCGCGTCGGCCTCGTACTCCTTGCCCACCTCTTCGAGCTCGTGGCAGATGTCACCGCCGCGCTCGACGAGGATCCAGGGCACCTCCGCCAGATAGTCGGCGCAGGCGAGCTCCAGGCCCAGCACCTCGGTGCGGTGGTCCGGCACGTCGACGAAGACGGGTGGCTCGCACCCCGCCCACACCGTGGTCGGCAGCCGGTTGGCGACGTGGACGATGATCAGGCCCGAGCGGGAGCGATGCGCCATGCCGATCGCGTAGGCGAGGGCGCGCTCGCTGGACGTCGAGCCGTCGAAGCCGACGACGACGCCGTGCTTGAAGGCGGGATCGCAGGAGGGACGTGACTCTTCCGCCGCCAGGGGATCGGCCGCCGTGTGGTCGGCGACCGGCCGCTTGCGGTCCGCGGGTTCGAAGAATTCGTGACCGGCCATGGGTGTCTCGGCGTTGTGATCCTCGTGGATGGGACGGCAATGTGCGCGGAGCTGTGTCCGGGAAACATCTTCCCGACCCCATACCCCCAAGGGTACGGCGGCACGCCTCCTTCGCCCAGAGCCCTCACATTCCCCCGGTTTCCGGGTCGCTCGAACCGGGGGACCCCATCGCGGGGTTCCAGGGAGCATGCACGAGGGGGCGCCCGTAACGCAATGGTTGCTGCCCCGTACAGGCGGTTTGCACGGGATTCAACAACGCGTGGCCCCGCCTGCGGTGACCGACCGATCGAACACGCGTTGATCCGGGGTGAGCCACCGCGACAGGGAGTACGTGATGTCCGGACCCCGACACACCACCGAGCCGCGTTCCACGCCGGACACCGTCAGCGACGTGGTCCGCTGGGCGGCTTTCAGCTGCGTCCTCGTCCCCGTCGTCCTGCTCTGGTACGGCACCTCGCTGGCCGGCGCCGCGGGTACCGCGTTCGGCCTGGCCGCCGTCACGGGAGTGTGTCGGATTCTCCTGCGCCACTCCGAACGCTGCGCCACGCAAAGAGGCGGACGTCACACCAAGGGCAATAGACCGGTCGACTGACCGGTTTCCGCGCACACGGACGCTTCTTTTCAGCCAACTTCTGGACAGTGTGCAAGAGGGCACCCAACCACCCCCCAACCCCCGTTCCACCTGCACGGAAAGGGTCCAGGCGGCCCTGCGCACCCTACGCGGTTTAGCCACCGCGACAAGGCGCACTTCCCCGCACGGCCCACGAGTGCAACGCTTCGTGATCGAATGCTTCACGCCAAGTTGTCATGTCGACTTTGTACCGAGTGTCGATCTGGTCATCGCGACAACGCGGGACCCAGTAGATTCGATCTTGACTGTCTTACGGCGGGGGACTCGTGCAGGACCAAGGGGAAACGTGCAGGAGCGACACAACCGAGGAGCCGCGACCACCGAGGGGGGCTTAGCAGGATGAGCCACGACTCCACTGCCGCGCCGGAAGCCGCGGCCCGGAAGCTGTCCGGGCGACGCCGCAAGGAGATCGTCGCGGTGCTGCTGTTCAGCGGCGGCCCCATCTTCGAGAGTTCCATACCGCTCTCGGTGTTCGGCATCGATCGCCAGGACGCCGGAGTGCCGCGCTACCGCCTGCTGGTGGCGGCCGGCGAGGAAGGCCCGCTGCGGACCACAGGGGGCCTGGAACTCACCGCGCCGCATGGCCTGGAGGCGATCTCGCGGGCGGGCACCGTCGTGGTGCCGGCCTGGCGGTCGATCACCTCGCCACCGCCCGAGGACGCGCTCGACGCGCTGCGCCGGGCGCACGAGGAGGGGGCGCGCATCGTCGGACTGTGCACCGGCGCCTTCGTCCTCGCGGCGGCGGGCCTGCTGGACGGCCGGCCCGCGACCACGCACTGGATGTACGCACCGACGCTGGCCAAGCGCTACCCGTCGGTGCACGTCGATCCGAGAGAGCTGTTCGTCGACGACGGGGACGTCCTCACGTCGGCGGGTACGGCGGCCGGGATCGACCTGTGTCTGCACATCGTGCGGACGGACCACGGCAACGAGGCGGCCGGCGCGCTCGCCCGTCGCCTGGTGGTCCCGCCGCGCCGGTCCGGCGGTCAGGAGCGCTACCTCGATCGGTCTTTACCGGAGGAGATCGGCGCCGACCCGCTCGCCGAGGTCGTCGCCTGGGCGCTGGAGCATCTGCACGAGCAGTTCGACGTGGAGACGCTGGCGGCACGCGCCTACATGAGCCGGCGCACCTTCGACCGCCGCTTCCGCTCGCTCACCGGGAGCGCTCCCCTGCAGTGGCTGATCACCCAGCGGGTGCTGCAGGCACAGCGGCTGCTGGAGACGTCGGACTACTCGGTGGACGAGGTGGCGGGCCGGTGCGGATTCCGTTCGCCGGTGGCCCTGCGCGGCCACTTCCGCCGCCAGCTGGGCTCGTCCCCGGCGGCCTACCGCGCCGCCTACCGGGCGCGGCGGCCGCAGGGCGAACGGCACAGCGACCCGGAGTCCGCGGCGTCCATGGCCGGTGCGCCCGGACTGCCGCCGGGACCGATGGGTCCACCGCCCGCCATGCTGCATCCGGAGAGCCCGGTGCCGATGCAGACACGACGTACGGCCACGCTCGGCCTCTCGCCTAGCCTGCCGGGACCGCGCAGCGCCAGCTGAGCGAAGAACACCGAAGAACACCGCAGAACACCGAAAAGGGGGTCCGGGGCTGAGTCCCGGACCCCCTTTTCTTGTACCCGTCCGCGTGGGCCGGGAAATCGACCGCCGTCCGGGGGCTCCGCTCCGGGCGGCAGCGCGCCGTAAGGTTAGACACATGAACGATCGCATGGTGTGGATCGACTGCGAGATGACCGGTCTCTCGCTGTCCGACGACGCTCTCATCGAGGTGGCCGCGCTGGTCACCGACTCCGAGCTGAACGTGCTGGGCGAAGGGGTGGACATCGTCGTCCGTCCCCCGGACTCGGCACTGGAGACGATGCCGGAGGTGGTGCGTCGGATGCACACCGCGTCCGGACTGCTCGACGAGCTGGCCGGCGGTACGACGCTGGCCGACGCCGAGGCGCAGGTCCTGGCGTATGTCCGGGAGTGGGTGAAGGAACCCGGCAAGGCCCCGCTGTGCGGCAACTCCGTGGGCACCGACCGCGGCTTCCTGCTGCGGGACATGCCGACCCTGGAGGACTACCTCCACTACCGGATCGTCGACGTCTCCAGCATCAAGGAGCTCGCCCGGCGCTGGTACCCGCGGGCCTACTTCAACAGCCCCGAGAAGAACGGCAACCACCGCGCCCTCGCCGACATCCGCGAGTCGATCGCGGAACTGAGGTACTACCGCGAGGCCATCTTCGTACCGGAGCCGGGCCCGGACTCGGACACCGCGAGGACGATCGCCGCCAAGCACGTCCTGCCTGCTCAGCAGGCGTGACGGGGGCCCGCGCGGGGCTACTGGAAAAGCCGTGCGCGAGCACCCCTTCGGACCCTGTACACTTTTTCTCGGCCGGTCGGGGAAAACACGGAACCGAACCGCCGGTCGTGGTGGGTGTAGCTCAGCTGGTAGAGCACCTGGTTGTGGTCCAGGATGCCGCGGGTTCGAGTCCCGTCACTCACCCTGAGTAATCAGCCGGTGACCCAGTCGAAAGACTGGGTCACCGGCTGATTCGTTTTCCGGGCCCACGCCCCTGCCCATCCGGCCGCGCCTGCGAGGCTCGTGTCCGAGACCCGAAGCACCGAGGCGCCCAGGCGCGGCGACGCCTAGGACGACGTACGCACCACCAGCTCCGCGGGCAGTACCAGGTGCCGTCGCTCCAGCTCCCGGGACGCGGCCGGGCGGCGGTCGGCGATCTCCGTCAGCAGCAGGTCGATCATCGCGCGGCCCATCTCGTCTATGGGCTGGCGGACGCTGGTGAGCGGCGGGTCCATGTGGCGGGCGATGGCCGAGTCGTCGTAGCCGACCAGGGCCACGTCGTCAGGGATGCGGCGGCCCGCCTCGCGCAGCACCTGGCGGGCGCCGGCCGCGGTGACGTCCGAGCCGGCGAAGACCGCGTCCAGGTCGGGGCGGCGGGCCAGCAGCTCCGTCATCGCGCGCCGGCCGCCCTCCTCGGTGAAGTCGCCGGACTCGATGAGGAGTTCGTCCACCTCGTGGCCCGCGTCGCGCAGGGCGTCGCGGTAGCCGGCGACGCGGCGCTGGGCGCCGTACACGTCGAGGCGCCCGGTGATGTGGGCGATCCTGCGGCGGCCGCGGGAGAGCAGGTGCTCGACCGCCGAGCGGCCGCCGCCGTAGTTGTCCGAGTCGACCGAGGTCAGCTTCTCCGCCGCCGAGCGGGGGCCGCTGATCACGGCCGGGATCTCCAGCTGGGCGAGCAGGTCGGGCAGCGGGTCGTCCGCGTGGACCGAGACCAGCAGGACGCCGTCCACCCGGTGCGCGGCCAGGTACTGGGCGAGCCGCTGCCGCTCCCGGTCGCTGCCCGCGAAGATCAGCAGCAACTGCATCTCGGTGTCGGAGAGTTCCGCGCCGACGCCGCGCAGCATGTCCGAGAAGTACGGCTCCGCGAAGAAGCGGGTCTCCGGCTCGGGGACGACCAGGGCGATCGCGTCCGTGCGGTTGGCGGCCAGGGCGCGGGCCGCGGTGTTGGGCACGTAGCCGAGCTCGGCGACCGCCGCCTCGACGGCCGCGCGGGTCGCCTCGCTGACCCGGGGCGAGCCGTTGATCACCCGGGAGACCGTGCCGCGGCCGACGCCGGCCCGGGCGGCGACCTCTTCGAGGGTCGGCCGACCACCACTGCGCCCCCGCGTTCCGTGGCTTGCCATGGGCCCCGCCTCCCTCGACCGTTCATGTGGCTGGCCTGGAATCTAACAGTCGCACCGCGACGGTGATCGTCGCTCGGGCGCCCCACCCGGGTCGGCCAACGGGCCGATAACTGAACGCATCTCGCCGCGCTCACTCCCTTGACACCCCCGCGGGAAGCGGCGACTCTTCAACACATCACTTGTGGGAGCGCTCCCACAGTACCTGACACATACACATCCCGCACGTTCCCCGCCCGAGCCGCAGCGAGTACGAACGGGCCCAACAGTGCAGTTGGCCGGGGGGTCGGCACGTCAGGCAACAGGAGGACGCAATGCGCACGAGCACCCGCCGGTCCCACAGGCTGGTGGCCTTCGCGGCCGTCGCCGCGCTGGCCACGGGACTGCTGGCCGGCTGCGCCAACGACTCGGACGACGGCTCGTCCAAGTCGGACGGCGGCGGCAACGGCAGTGGCAAGGGCAAGACCACGTTGACCATCGGGACCTTCGGCGTCTTCGGCTACAAGCAGGCCGGCCTCTACGACGAGTACATGAAGCTGCACCCGGACATCAACATCAAGGAGAACGTCACCACCCGTACAGACGTGTACTGGCCGAAGGTGCTCACCCGGCTGCAGGCCGGCTCCGGCACCGACGACATCCAGGCCATCGAGGTCGGCAACATCACCGAGGCCGTGCAGACGCAGGGCGGCAAGTTCGTCGACCTCGGCAAGGACGTCGACAAGTCCCAGTGGCTGGACTGGAAGAACGCCCAGGCCACCACGAAGGACGGCAAGCTGATCGGGCTCGGCACGGACGTCGGCCCGATGGCCATCTGCTACCGCAAGGACCTGTTCAAGAAGGCCGGCCTGGAGACGGACCGGACCAAGCTCGCCGCGCAGTGGAAGGGCGACTGGGCCAAGTACGTCGACCTGGGCAAGGAGTACATGAAGAAGGCGCCCAAGGGCACCAAGTTCGTGGACTCGGCCTCCTCCGTCTACAACGCGGCCCTCGGCGGCGGCAGCGAGCGGTACTACGACAAGGACGGCAACGTCATCTGGGACAAGTCCGACGGCGTGAAGAAGGCCTGGGACGTCGCGATGACCGTGGCGACCAGCGACATGTCGGCGAAGCTGAAGCAGTTCGACAAGCCTTGGGACCAGGGCTACGCCAACGGCACCTTCGCGTCGGTGGCCTGCCCGGCCTGGATGATCGGCTACATCGAGCAGAAGTCCGGTGACTCCGGCAAGGGCAACTGGGACGTGGCGGCGGCGCCGACCGCGGCCAACTGGGGCGGCTCCTTCCTCGGCGTGCCGACGGCGGGCAAGCACCAGAAGGAGGCCGTCGAACTGGCCAAGTGGCTGACCGCGCCCGAGCAGCAGGCCAAGGTCTTCGCCAAGCAGGCCAGCTTCCCGTCGACCCCGTCGGCGTACACGAGCCTGAAGCCGGCGGCGGACACCACGGCGTACTTCTCCGACGCGCCGATCACGCAGATCTTCGCCGACTCGGCCAAGACCATCCCGGTCCAGTACTTCGGCATCAAGGACCAGCCGATCAACACCGCGCTCACCGACGTCGGCATCCTCCAGGTCGAGCAGAAGGGCAAGAGCCCCTCGGACGGCTGGAACGCGGCCGGTAAGGAGATCAAGGACGTGCTCGGCCAGTGACCAACCCCAAGCAGGCTCTCGCGCAGCCCGCGTCGAGCCCTGACGCCGCGTCCGGCAAGCAGCCGGGCGCGGCCCCGGGCGCGGACGGTCGCGGTGCGCCGGCCGACGCCGACTCCTGGCGCAGCCGGCTCTACCGCTGGGACATGAAGGCGTCGCCGTACGCGTTCATCGCCCCCTTCTTCCTGCTCTTCGGGGCCTTCTCACTGGTCCCGCTGCTGTACACGGCCTGGTACTCGCTGCACGACGTGCAGCTGTCCGCGCTGGACCACCAGACCTGGGCGGGCCTGGACAACTACAAGAACCTGTTGTCCTCGGACTTCTTCTGGAACGCCCTCGGCAACACCTTCACCATCGGCGTGATCTCGACCGTGCCGCAGCTGATGGCGGCGCTCGGGCTCGCGCACCTGCTCAACTACCGGCTGCGCGGCTCCACCGTGTGGCGGGTCGTGATGCTCACCCCGTACGCCACCTCGGTGGCGGCGGCGACGCTGGTGTTCACGCTGCTGTACTCCTGGGACGGCGGCATGATCAACTGGATCCTGCACTTCTTCGGCGTGGATCCCGTCAACTGGCGGGAATCCGACTGGGGTTCGCAGTTCGCGGTGTCCTCCATCGTGATCTGGCGGTGGACCGGCTACAACGCGCTGATCTACCTCGCGGCGATGCAGGCGATCCCGACCGACCTGTACGAGTCGGCGGCGATCGACGGCGCCAACCGCTGGCAGCAGTTCCGGCACGTGACGATCCCGCAGCTGCGGCCGACGATCCTGTTCACGGTGGTCGTCTCCACCATCGGCGCGACCCAGCTCTTCGGCGAGCCCCTGCTGTTCGGCGGGGTCAGCGGCTCGAAGGGCGGTTCGGAGCACCAGTACCAGACGCTCGGCCTGTACATGTACGACCAGGGCTGGATCATCGGCAACCTCGGCAAGGCGTCCGCGATCGCCTGGTCGATGTTCTTGATCCTGCTGGTCGTCGCCGCGGTCAATCTGCTGCTCACCCGACGGCTGAGGAAGTCCCAATGACCACCAGTGAACTGACCCTGCCCACGACGGCCGAGGCCCGGCCGAGGCGCCGCCGGATGCTGGGCGCGGGCAAGCAGCTGAACGCGGGCCCGGTCACCTATGTCGTGCTGACCGTCTTCGCGCTGGTCTCGCTGGCGCCCCTGGTGTGGACGGCGGTCGCGGCCTCGCGCACCGACCGGCGGCTGGCGCAGACCCCGCCGCCGCTGTGGTTCGGCGGGAACCTGTTCAGGAACCTCCAGTCCGCGTGGGACGAGGCCGGTCTCGGCACCGCGATGCTCAACTCCACGTTCGTCGCGGGCATGATCACGGTCAGTACGGTCCTGTTCTCGACGCTGGCCGGGTTCGCCTTCGCCAAGCTGCGGTTCCGGTTCTCGAACGTCCTGCTGCTGCTGACGATCGGCACGATGATGATCCCGCCGCAGCTGGCCGTCGTACCGCTGTATCTGTGGATGTCCGACCTCGGCTGGTCCAACCAGCTGCAGACGGTCATCCTGCCCAGCCTGGTGACCGCGTTCGGCACGTTCTTCATGCGGCAGTACCTGGTGCAGGCGCTGCCGACCGAGCTGATCGAGGCGGCCCGGGTGGACGGGGCGAGCAGTCTGCGGATCGTGTGGCACGTGGTGTTCCCGGCGGCGCGGCCGGCGATGGCCGTGCTCGGCCTGCTGACCTTCGTGTTCGCCTGGAACGACTTCCTGTGGCCGATCATCGCCCTGAACCAGCAGAACCCGACCGTGCAGGTCGCGCTGAACTCGCTCGGCACCGGCTATGTGCCGGACCAGGCGGTGATCATGGGGGGCGCGCTGCTCGGCACGCTGCCGTTGCTCGTCGCCTTCCTGCTGTTCGGCAAGCAGATCGTGGGCGGGATCATGCAGGGCGCGGTCAAGGGCTGACCCGCGGCCAGGCCTCCAGGGGGCCGAACCACCGCCACCTCGGCCCCCTCTTCCTCCCCCTCTTCCTCCCCTTCTTCCTTCCCTCCCCTTCTTCCTTCCTCTCCCCCTCCCCATTCGCCCGTCGGTCTCCACGGCCGATCTCCCATGGGAGCGCTTCCATGTCTGAACCCGTTACCCCCGTGACCTTTCCTCCCGCCTTCCTCTGGGGCGCCGCGACCTCCGCGTACCAGATCGAGGGAGCGGTGCGGGAGGACGGCCGCACCCCCTCGATCTGGGACACCTTCAGCCATACGCCGGGCAAGACGGCCGGTGGCGAGTCCGGTGACATCGCTGTCGACCACTACCACCGCTACCGCGAGGACGTGGCGCTGATGGCGGAGCTGGGCCTGACCGCGTACCGGTTCTCCGTCTCCTGGTCCCGGGTGCAGCCGACGGGGCGGGGCCCGGCGGTCCAGGTGGGCCTGGACTTCTACCGGCGGCTGGTCGACGAGTTGCTCGCGCACGGCATCCAGCCGGCGATCACCCTCTACCACTGGGACCTGCCGCAGGAGCTGGAGGACGCGGGCGGCTGGCCGGAGCGGGACACGGCGCTCCGCTTCGCCGAGTACGCGCGGATCGTGGGCGAGGCCCTCGGCGACCGGGTGGAGCAGTGGATCACGCTCAACGAGCCGTGGTGCAGCGCCTTTCTGGGGTACGGCTCGGGGGTGCACGCTCCGGGACGTACGGAGCCGGAGGCGTCGCTGCGGGCGGCCCATCACCTGAACCTGGCCCACGGGCTGGGTGCTTCGGCCCTGCGCTCGGTGATGCCGGCCCGCAACTCGGTCGCGGTGAGCCTCAACTCCTCGGTGGTGCGCACGGTGTCGCGAGACCCGGCGGATCTCGCGGCGGCGCGGAAGATCGACGACCTGGCCAACGGGGTCTTCCACGGGCCGATGCTGCACGGGGCGTACCCGCGCACGCTGCTGTCGGCCACGTCGTCGGTGACGGACTGGTCGTACGTGCGCGACGGCGACCTCGCGGCGATCCACCAGCCGCTGGACGCGCTGGGCCTCAACTACTACACGCCGGCGCTGGTCTCGGCGGCCGGGTCGGTGGCCTCCGGCCCGCGCGTGGACGGGCACGGGGCGAGCGACCACTCCCCCTGGCCGGGCGCGGACGACGTGGCCTTCCACCAGACGCCGGGCGAGCGCACCGAGATGGGCTGGACGATCGACCCGGCAGGCCTGCACGAGCTGATCATGCGGTACAGCCGGGAGGCGCCGGGCGTGCCGCTGTACGTGACGGAGAACGGCGCGGCGTACGACGACAAGCCGGACCCGGACGGCCGCGTCCACGACCCCGAGCGCATCGCCTATCTGCACGGCCACCTCGCGGCGGTCCGCCGCGCCATCACCGACGGCGCGGACGTGCGCGGCTACTACCTGTGGTCCCTGATGGACAACTTCGAGTGGGCGTACGGCTACGGCAAACGGTTCGGCGCGGTGTACGTGGACTACTCGACCCTGGAGCGCACCCCGAAGTCGAGCGCCCACTGGTACGCCCGAGCAGCTCGGACGGGGGCACTGCCGGAGGTGGGGGCGGGGATGTAGGGGGGTCTCGGGGGCCCGAGCGCCGACGCCCGCGTGCCCCGGCCGAAGGTGGGGGACGTTCGGCCGGGGCGCGGGCCCCGTTGGATCGGTGGTTCGGGTCAGCCGATCGTGGCGAAGGCCTTCGAGAAGGCGAACTTGTCCTGGGCTATCGAGCTGCACGTGGCGTCGGCGGTGGGCTTGGGGCCGCCGGTGCACTGCTTGTCGCGGGTGGCGGACCACATCGACAGCCAGGCGATGCCCTTGGACTTGGCGAAGCTCGCCAGCTGCGTCGCGTCGTCGACCTTGAAGACCTCGGTGGAGACGTCGTTGACGCCGATCATCGGGGTGACGGCGACCGTCTTCCAGGCCGCGCTGTCGGACAGCCCCAGCACGCTCTTGACCTGGGCCTGGGTCGCGGTGGCGGCCTGCTCGGCGTACGTGCCCATGTCGCCGCTGTACGAGGCGCCGTAGTCCATCGCCATGATGTTGACCGTGTTGATCTTCACGCCGTTGGACTTGGCGTTGGAGAGCAGGTTCACGCCGTCCTGGGTCAGCCCCTCGGGCATGACGGGGAGGGTGAAGGAGACGTCCAGGTTCGGGTGCTGCGCCTGGAGTTTGGCGATGGCCTGGGCGCGGCGCGTGTTGGCCGCCGTGTTGGGCAGCGCCCCGCCCTCCACGTCGAAGTCGACCTTCGTGAGCTTGTAGGCGTCCACGGCCTTGCCGTACGCCGCCGCCAGCGCGTCCGCCGAGGAGCAGGTCGTGGCCAGTTCGGAGCCGGAGGCGCCGCCGAAGGAGACCCGGACGTCGCCGCCCTTGGCGCGCAGGGAGCCGATCTGGGCCGCCACGCCGTCGCTGCCCAGGTCGGTCACGCCGCCCCACTTGGGCGTGCAGCCGCCGCCGTCCGTGACGAAGGCCAGGTTGTAGTTCTTCACGCCGGTCGCGTCCGCGGCGGCGAGGAGGTCGAAGGCCGGGTAGAGGGACGTGTCGACGTACGGGGCGAAACCGGCGGAGGTGGTGGTGCCGCTGCCGGTGCCGGTTCCCGTGCTCTGGGAGGGGGTGGGCGTGGGGGTCGGGGTCGACGGGCGTGTGGTGGAGGACGACGGGGTGGGGGCCGCCGTCGGGGCCTGCGACTGCGTCGGGCGGCCGCTCGGCTCGGGCGTCGCGGTGTCGTCGGCGGAACACTTCGCGTTGTCGATGCGACAACCGGTCGGCGCGCCGGTGCCGTTCACCACGAAGCCGACGGTGACCGACTTTCCGGGCGCCAGCCCGTCCGTGTCCCACTTCGGCGGCTTCACGGTGACGTGCTGCCCGCTCACGCTCGACTCGCCGTTCCACAGGGAGCTGAGCTTCGTGCCGGCCGGCAGGTCGAACTCCAGCGTCCAGTCCTTCTCCGCCCGGTCGCTGTTGTTCGTGACGACGTACTGCCCGGTGTACCCCGTCGACCAGTCGCTGGTCCTGGTGTACGCGGCGCCGACCCCGGCGGCGTGCGCGATACCGCTGAACATGACCGCTCCGCCGCCGACCACGGCCGCGGCCACCAGACCGCCGATCGTCTTGTTCCTGCCACTGATCCTGCGCCGGTGGATACTCATGCGCGTGCCTGCCTTCGCTCTTCCGGGTGGGGTGCGGCAGCACGCTAGCGGCCGAGAATCGGACAAACTGCCTGATCGGGGCGGCCGTTGAGGATCTTAGGGTGCGCTTAAGGAAGGGATCGGGAACGGTTAAAGGTAGAGACCAATCTGCGGGCGCGGCGGCGGCGCACGGCGCCCCGGTGGCCCCTGCGCACCGGCTCGCGCCCGTCCAGCTGGATCCAGATCCGCACCTCGGTGCCGCCCAGCACCGACGAGCCGATCCGCACGTCACCGCCGGTGGACTCGGCGAGCCGGCGCACGATGTCCAGGCCGAGGCCGGTCGAACCGTCGGTGCCGGAGCCGCGGCCCCGGGCCATCGCGGCCTCGGGGTCGGGTATGCCGGGGCCCGCGTCCGAGACCAGCACGATCACCGCGTCCTCCCCGTTGTGCACGTCGACCGCGAAGGCCGTGCCCTCCGCGGTGTGCCGGAAGACGTTGCCGAGCAGGGCGTCGAGGGCCGCGGCCAGGTCGGCGCGGGCCACGGGTATGCGCACCGGCCGGTCCACGCCGGCCACCCGCCACTTGCGGCCCTCGTCCTCGGCCAGCGCGGACCAGAACTCCATCCGCTCGCGGACGACTTCGCCGGCATCGCAGCCGGCGCCGGGACCGGCGGCCGCGGTCTGCGGCTTGGCCTCCCGGGCCGTACGGATGATCGTGTCGACCTCGCGCTCCAGCTGGGCCACGGCGGCCCGGGTCTGCTCGGCGGCCGCGCCGTCGCCCAGTGAGGCCGCGTTCAGCCGGAGGACCGTGAGGGGGGTGCGCAGCCGGTGGGAGAGGTCGGCCGCCAGCTCCCGCTCGTTCGCCAGGAGTTGGACCACCTGGTCGGCCATGGAGTTGAACGCCACGGCGGCCAGCCGCAGTTCGTTCGGCCCCTCCTCCGGCACTCTCGCCCCGAGCTTGCCCTCCCCGAGCTCGTGCGCGCCCTCGACGAGCCGCTGGGCGGGCTGCACCATCCGTCCGCCCAGCCGGTCGGCGACGGCGACCGAGCCGAGGATCAGCGCGACGCCGACCGCGGCGAGGACCGCCCAGGCCGTACCCACGCCGTTGCTGACCTCGGACTCGGGGACGTACACCTCGACGACGGCTATCGCCCCCGAGCTCAGCGCGACAGGCTGGAGCAGGGTGGAGCCGCCGGGCACCTCCGTGGTCGAGGCGCGGCCCAGTCGGCGCACCGTCGCGATGTCCCGGTCCGCGGCGCGCTGCCGGCCGAGGTCGACGGCCGCCGTGGCGTCGACGGCGGGTATGTGCACGGCCATCCCCGCGTCCGAGCCCGCGGAGGCGACGACCCGCTCCAGCTTGTCCCGGTCGGTGGTGATGGACAGCGCCGGGGCGAGGGCTGCGGCCTCGCGCTCGGCGTTCGAGAAGGCGCGGTCCCGGGCCATCTCCTTGATGACCAGTCCGAGCGGGACCGCGAAGGCGACCACGACCATGGTGGTGACCGCCAGACAGACCTTGACCAGTGCCCATCTCATCGCGACGGCTCCGCTCCCTGGGGCGGTTCGAGCTTCACGCCGACGCCGCGCAGGGTGTGCAGATAGCGCGGGCGGGCTGCGGTCTCCCCCAACTTCCGCCGCAGCCAGGACAGATGGACGTCGATGGTCTGGTCGTCGCCGTACGACTGCTGCCAGACCTCGGCGAGCAGTTCCTTGCGCGGGACGACGACGCCGGGCCGGCCGGCCAGGAAGGCGAGCAGGTCGAACTCGCGGCGGGTCAGGTCGAGCCGCACGCCGTCGAGTTCGGCCTGGCGGCGCAGCGGGTCGACGGTCAGGCCACCGACCCGGATCACGGCGGAGGGCGGGGCCTCGCCGGTGGTCGCGCGGGCGCGGCGCAGCACGGCGGCGATGCGGGCCGACAGGTGTTCGACCGAGAACGGCTTCGTGAGGTAATCGTCCGCGCCCGCGTTGAGCAGCCGGACGACCTCCGTCTCGTCGTCGCGCGCGGTGGCGATGATGACGGGCACGTCGGTGATGCCGCGCAGCATCTTCAGGGCCTCGGACCCGTCCAGATCGGGCAGGCCGAGGTCCAGGATGACCACGTCGAAACGGAAATGGGCGACCTCGCGCAGCGCCTCCAGCGCCGTGCCGACGCTGCGCACGGTGTGCGAGGCGTCGGTCAGATGCCGGATGAGCGCCGAGCGTACGAACTGGTCGTCCTCGACCACGAGCACACTTGCCATGCGCCGCACCGTACGCCATGCGGCCGATACCGGTCCGGCGCCTGTGGATAACTCCGACCATGTGCGTCCGGTGGGACACGTGAGGCAGTATGGCCCGCGATGCGCAAGGGACTCGTACACGTACTGGCTTGGTCGCTCGCCACGGGCGCGGCGGTCACGCTGTCGTGGTGGGGTGTCCACACGGTCATGGCGGGGACCGCCTACGATCCGCCGCGCGCCCTGCCCATCACGGCGGCCGACGCGACCACGCAGCGGTCGAAGCCGCTGGCGTCGTCGACGGCCCGGCCGCCGGCCGCGTCCGAGAGTCCCTCCGGCAAGCCGTCCGCGTCCGCCACGCCGACGCCCTCGCGCACCCCGACCCGCAAACTCAGCCCCTCCGCCGGCTCCGCCGGGCAGATCAAGGGTTATGACACCGACGGCGGGCGCGCGGTCTTCGACCTGGGCACGACGAGCGCGACGCTGGTCTCGGCGACGCCGGGCACCGGCTGGTCGATGCAGGTGTGGAAGACGGAGTCGTGGATCCGGGTGGAGTTCAGCAGGGGCGCGGACCGGGTGTCGGTGTTCTGCACGTGGCACGACGGGCCGCCGCGGGTGGAGATCGGCACCTACTGAGCGGCCCTGCCTCGCGCGGGACTTGAGCCCGTCGCGGTCAGCGGAACACGGAGGGCGGCGGGGCCGGTGAGGCGACCGCCGCGGAGTCCGTCACGGGGACGGCCCCCCCGGTGAAGTCGGTGAGGGACCTGCCGTGTTCGACCCGGGCCGGGTGCGGGTCGGAGGCGGCCCGGCGGGTCAGTTCGGCGACCGGCAGCGGCCCGTCCGAGGCGACGAGGACGGCGTTGCCGAACCGCTTGCCGCGCAGCACGGCCGGGTCGGCGACCAGCGCGAGTTCGGCGAAGCGGGCGGCGGCCGTGGCTATCTGACCGCGCAGATGGGCGAGCGGCGGGCCGTCGGCGAGGTTGGCGGCGAAGACGCCGGCGGGCGCAAGGGTCCGGCGTACCTCGTCCAGGAACTCGGTCGAGGTGAGGTGGGCGGGTGTACGGGCTCCGCTGAACACGTCGGCTATGACCAGGTCCGCCCAGCCGTCCGGCACCTTGGCGAGGCCCTCGCGGGCGTCCACCGACCGCAACCGGATCCGGGCGCCCGGGTCCAGGGGGAGCTCACGGCGGACCAGCTGGACGAGGCTCGCGTCGCGCTCGACGATCTGCTGGGTGGAGCGGGGGCGGGTCGCGGCGACGTACCGGGCGAGGGTGAAGGCGCCGCCGCCGAGGTGTACGGCTTGGACGGGCTTGCCGGGCGGGGCGAGCAGGTCGATGACGTGCCCGAGCCGCCGCTGGTACTCGAAGGAGAGGTACGCCGGGTCGTCGAGGTCGACGTGCGACTGCGGGGCGCCGTCGATCAGCAGCGTCCAGGCCCGTCCGCGGTCGGGGTCGGGTATGAGCTGCGCCAGGCCGCCGTCGACGGCCTCGGTGACGGCTTCGACGGCCACCGACCTGCGCCGCGGACCCCTGGACTTCCCCATCGAACCATTTTCGCAGGCCCGGGACACGCCTGCCGGACGGGGCACCGGGAGCGGCGGCGGGCGGGAGGACGGGAAGGGGCGACGGGTGGCCGGACGCCATACCGACGGCCGCCGGTGGGGCCGGGAAGCGGAAGGCGGTAGGACGCCCCCCGGCAGCCAGTGGCGCCGGGCAGGCGGCAGCCGGTCGGGCCACGCCGACGGCGACCCGTGGAACCGGGAAAACGGCGGCCGGTCGGGCCACATCGACAGCGGTCCGTGGAACCGGCGACGCGGCGGTCCGCCGGACGCAACCCCGGCGCCGACCGCCCCGGACGGCCAGAAGAGCTCAGCGGCAGCTGTCCGCCGCCTCGATCAGGCGGGCCGCCTCGCCCAGGGCGCGGCGCAGGACCGTCGGGTCGGTGGCGAGGTCGGCCTCGCCGGGGGGCAGGAGCCAGTCCGAGCCCTCCACCGGCGGCTCGGGGGGCAGGCTCAGCCCGCGGCCGTCGGTCTTCGTGCAGGTGCTCCCCGGGACGTCCCAGGCGGCCGCGGTCCCCGGCGGCACCAGGAAGCCGAGCGTGTCGCACTCGTCGTCGTGCAGGACGGGCCCCACCGAGTCCCCGGCCCCCCGCCGCAGGATGTCCACCGCCTCCAGCCCCTGCCGGGCCGGCACCGTCACGAGGTCGCAGCCCACATCGCACGCCGTACTGGCCGACGTACAGGGATCGTTGCTCCGGCTGGTCTCCATTCCGGCCTCCACCACACAGCCCTTCGCGGTCCACCCCGTCCAACGCGGCTCCGTGTCAACGGCTACGGCGCAAGTGCGCCGCAAAGGATGGCAGTTCATGGCAGATCGTGGATGAGATATCCGGTTTGTAGCCAAACGCAGCGTGGCGAGTCCGATACAGCGGGTACGTTCTTGCCCGCCGGAATCAGAGTGCCACACGGGCGACTTGCCCCTGTTTCCCCTGAATCCGGCATGGTTCGACGGTTCGCACGAGAGGACCCGGCCATGACGTCGTCAATGGTGACCTCGTTGCAGCCCAACCGGCCGCCGCGGCCCAACCTCGCTTTCCGGCAGCTGCGCGGCCACCGTTCACCGGCGGAGTTCGCCGCGCTGGTACGGCGGGCCGCCCGCGAGATCGGTGAGCGGGTGAGCTGTGACGCGCGCTACGTCGGCCGGGTGGAGGCGGGTGAGATCCGCTGCCCGAACTACGCGTACGAACGGGTGTTCCTGCACATGTTCCCCGGTCGCACGCTCGCCGACCTGGGCTTCGCGCCCCGCTCGTCCGTCCGCGGACGCGCAGCGCGCCCGGAACCCGCCGCGACGGGTGAGACGCCGGGGGCCTTAGAGCCGTATGACACGCAGGACCCGTACGACACGCACGAGAACCACGAGGAGAGCGACGTGCTGCGTCGCGCATTCATGACCGGCGGGGGCGCCACGGTGGCCGCCGCGCTGGGCCCGTTCGGGCTCACCATCGACGCCGCGGCCGCGGAGCAGCCGATCCGCCGCGCCGGGTCCTCAGAGGCGGCCGCCCTGGAGGAGGCCGTCCGCAGAATCCGGTTGCTCGACGACCGGCACGGCGCAGACGGCCTGTACCGACGCGCGGCGGCTCCGCTGCGCGCCGCGTACGAGCTGTTGGACGCCGGAGCGACCCGGCAGACGACCGTCGACCGGCTGCACTCGGGCGCCGGTGAACTGGCCATCTCGGTGGGCTGGTTGGCCCACGACTCCGGCCGCTTCGACGACGCCCGCTCGCACTACGCCGAGGCACTGGCCACCGCCCGGATGACCGGGGACGACGCCCTGGAGGCGCACGCGTTCTGCAACACGGCGTTCCTGGCCCGGGACGCGGGCCGGCCCCGGGAGGCGGTGCGGGCGGCGCAGGCGGCCCAGCGGGTGGGGCGCCCGCTGGGCTCCGCGCGGCTGATGTCGCTGCTCGCGCTGCGCGAGGCGGGCGGCTGGGCGGGGCTCGCCGACCGCACCGGGTGCGAACAGGCCCTGGCCCGGGCGCAGGCCCTCTTCGAGCGGGGCCACTCGGACGCCGATCCCGAGTGGATGAGCTTCTACGGAGAGGCCGAGTTGGAGGGGCTGGAGGCGCAGTGCTGGTCGACGCTGGGCGACTGGCCCCGCGCGGCCCGGCACGCGCGCCGCGCCGCCCAGCTGCAGGATCCGCACTTCACCCGGAACATCGCCCTGTACACCGCCGAACTCGCCGACGACCTCGCGCGCGGGGGACGGCCCGACGAGGCGGCGCTGGCCGGGATGCAGGTCCTCGACCTGCTGGACCAGGTGCAGTCCTCCCGCATCCAGACGATGCTGGCGGGCACCGCCCGGGTGCTGCTGCCGCACCGGCGGGCCTGCGGGGTGTCGGAGTTCCTGGAACGGCACACGAGCCTGCCCCGGCCGATGTGAGCGACGGCGGCCCGTGCGGTCCGGCAGGCCTACGCGGCCTGGCGGGCCTACGCGGCCAGGTGCCCCAAGTCGTTCCAGCTCTCTATCGCGGGTTCGCCGTAGGCCCAGCCGAGGATCGACAGTGACGTCGGGTTGAGGCGGATGCGGGCGGCGAAGTCCAGGGGAAGACCCAGCCAGCGGGCACCTATGGAGCGCAGGATGTGGCCGTGCGCGAAGACCAGGACGTCCCGGTCCGCCGCCCGGGCCCAGGCCACCACCTCGTCCGCCCTCGCCGTCACCTCGGCGAGGGTCTCGCCCTCGGGCACGCCGTCCCGCCAGATCAGCCAGCCGGGTCGGACGGCCTGGATGTCGGCCGGGGTCAGGCCCTCGTAGGCGCCGTAGTCCCACTCCATGAGGGTGTCCCAGACCGACGCGCGCTCGCCGAACCCGGCGAGTTCGCACGTCTCACGCGCGCGTGCCAGGGGACTGGTGCGCACCTCGACCCCGGCCAGCCCGTCGAACGGTGCCCGGTGCAGCCGCTCCCCGAGCACCTTGGCGCCCTGGCGGCCCTCCTCCAGGAGGGGCACATCCGTCCGGCCGGTGTGCTTGCCGGACAACGACCATGCGGTCTGTCCGTGCCGGGCCAGCAGGATGCGCGGTGCCATGGGTGGCCTTTCCGGGACGGGCGAAGCGGAACGCGAGGAGAAATCGGAGGCGGGACCCCTCCATCATCGCGCACGCTGTCCTCGGGCAACCCGGGGGGCGATAGCGGCGTCTTTGAGGGCTGGAGCGGCCCGCACGGGCGACATGGACACACCGTAAAGTGTCACGGTCGGCCCGCCGGGCGCCGCGTGGGAGACGGGGGAGGGCGATCGGATGCCGCAGACCGAGACAGAGGGCACCGAGGTGTCCCCGCGGACCCGGCTGCGCTGGTGGACCGAGCTTCCGCTGATCCTTCTCGTGTACGGAAGCTACTCGGCCGGCCGCCTCCTCGCCCGGGGAGACGTCTCCACCGCCGTCGACCACGGCCTGGCGATCCTGCGCATCGAGAAGGCCCTGTACCTCAACGCCGAGCACCCGCTCAACCGGCTGTTCACCCGCGAGGCGTGGCTCGGCGTACCGGCCGACTTCTGGTACGCCTCGCTGCACTACCTGGTCACCCCGGTGATCCTGGTCTGGATCTTCAGGTTCCGCACGGCCCACTACCGCGCGGCTCGCACCTGGCTGATGACGTCCACGTTCATCGGTCTGATCGGCTTCACGCTGCTGCCCACCTGCCCGCCCCGCCTGCTCACGGCGGGCCACGGCTTCGTCGACACCATGGCCCAGTACAGCTCGTACGGCTGGTGGGCCGGCGACGCCAGCGCCCCGCGCGGCATGGGCGCCATGACCAACCAGTACGCGGCCATGCCGAGCCTGCACGTGGGCTGGGCCCTGTGGTGCGGCGTGATGCTGTGGCGGTACGGCGGTACGCGCATCACGAGGGTCGCCGGTGTCGCCTACCCGCTGCTGACCGCGATCGTGGTCATGGGCACCGCCAACCACTACTTCCTCGACGCGGTCGCCGGCGCCGCGGTGATGGGCGCCGGCCTGCTGCTCGCGCCGCACGTGATGCGGATCGTGGACCGTGTGCGGGGCCGGCTGCGGCCGCGTTCCACGGTCGTCGCACAGGGCTCGGGCGGCGCAGTTTCCTCGATTGTCAGTGGCGGATGCCAGACTTCCGCGGGTGAGCGAATTCCACGGCAGCGCGAGGAGCGGCTCGGAGACCCGGCCGAGCCGGACGCCTCTCCCACCGACGCGGGCGAAGGCGCTCCGGCAGCGGCTCGCTGAGCTGCGCGGACCGGACGTACCGGCGAAGGCACTGGACGCGCGCGCCCTCGCGGCGCTCGCCGCGAACCCCGGGTGCCGACGGCGGGCGATCCTGGACGGCGCCGGGGTGGACAAGACGGCGCTGGCGAGCGCGATCGGCGCGCCGTCCTCCTTCGGACAGTCGCAGTTCGCCTTCATCCGGGGCAACGCGTTCGAGGCACGGGTGAAGGCCGACGGCGGCGCCGAGCTGCTGCGGCTCGCGCACACCCGGCTGGACCCCGACGCCGAACCGCCGCGCGAGGCACGGGTGCCGGACCTGTCCGCGGCGGGCCCCGAGGGTCGTACGGCGCGTACGGCGCTGGCGCTGCGTGAGGCCACCGAGGCGCGCGGCTCCTGGACGCTGCTCAACCACCCGATGCTCGCCCTCGACGTGGCGGGCTGCCCCGCCTACCTCGAACCGGACGCGGTGGTCGTGCACCCGGACGGCGGCTGGACGGTCGTCGAGATCAAGTCCTTCCCGATGCTGGACGGTTCGGCGGACCCGGCGAAGGTGGGCGCGGCGGCGCGACAGGCCGCGGTGTACGTGCTGGCGCTGGAGGAGGTCGCGCGGCGTCTGACACCGGCTCCGCCCGTGCGTCACGAGGTGCTCCTGGTCTGCCCGAAGGACTTCACCAACCTGCCCACCGGCTGCGCCGTCGACGTCCGCAAACAGCGCGCGGTCACCGCCCGCCAGCTGGTCCGGCTCACCCGGCTGCAGGACATCGCCGACACCCTGCCCGAGGGCACCTGCTTCGCCCCCGGTCTCCCGGCCGACGCGCTCACGGCCGCGGTCGACTCGGTGCCGGCGACGTACGCGCCCGAATGCCTGTCCGCCTGCGAAATGGCCTTCCACTGCCGGGAACGCTCCCGCGCGGCCGGCGCGGTGACCACCCTCGGCCGCCCGGTCCGCGCCGACCTGGGCGACCTCACCACGGTCGAGGACGTCCTGTCGGCGGCCCGCGGCGACAGCGGCGACCCGGACGACCCGGCGGTGGCGGCCCTGCGCAGAGCGGCGGCGCTGCGCGCGGAGGCACTGACGACGATCCCCGGTGCCCGAACCGGCCAGGACACGCTGCCCGCCGACCCGGACGCGACCTCCGCCGACCCGGCCGCCGGTGACACGTCGCCGGCCGCCGGCCAGGAGGTGCCCTCTTGTCGCTGATCGCCACGCTCGCCCGGCTGGAGGCCGTCAGCACCGGCCGTGCCCGGCCCGCCACCACCGTCCGGCACCGGCATCTGTCCGACCGCCCGCTGGTGTTCGTGCCGCTGACCACCGCAGGTGAGGCCGGAGCCCCGCTCGGGGCGCTGGTCGGCACCGACCGGGACGCGCCGCACCTGTTCGTGGTGCCGCAGCCCCGGGACCACGACCTGCGCTTCGCGTTCCTCGCGGAGCTGGCCGACGTCGTCCTGCCGTACATCGAGTCGTACACGGACAGCGTGGAAGCCGCGGAGCGCAACGAGACCGACCCGCAGACCGGCAAGCGGGTCAAGGTCGAGGTCGACCTGTGCGCGGACGCCCCGCAGCTGATCGTGCCGAGCCGGGCGGGCGTCGACTTCGTCCGGCTGCTCGGCCGCTCCACGCGTTTTCGCCGCACCGCCGAGCAGGAGCCGGAGGCCCCCTACCCGGCGCCGCCCCGGGTGCCGTTGCTCGGGCGGTGGCTGACCCACTTCGGGGAGCGGGCCCGGGTGCCCGGCTCCGCGCTGCTGCCGGCCCTGACGGAGCTGCTGGCCCGGCACTGGGCGACCGGACAGTCCAGCCTGGAGGACCAGCACCTGGGCAAGCTGCTCGCCTGGATCGACCCGCCCGAGGGCGCCTCGGGTGCCGAGGCGGCGCTGCGGGCCGAGCTCGCGCGGGACGCCGACGGCCAGCTGCTGTGCCCGCCCGCGGGCCCGGCCACCGACCCGGCGTTCGACAACAAGCTGCTCGCCCCGGCCATCGAGCGCTACGACCGGGCCCGCGCCGCCCTCGCCGCCGCCGAGGACGGTCTGCAGGCCGACGACCGGCTCGCCGCGCTCACCGCGGCCGAGCGGGAGATCCGTGCGCTGGTGGCGAGCCGTACCCGGCCCACCTGGGACGCGGTGTGGCGGGGCATCGACCTGCTGCGGGCGCTGCCCGAGGGCGCGCACGTCGAGGAGCGGTGGACCCGCGACCGCTGGTCCTTCACCGGTCATCGCGACCGGGTGCTGGCCGGGGAGCCCCCGCAGCCGCGCCGGGACGACGCGGTCACCGCGGCCAACAAGCTGGCCACGCGCGAGCGCGAGCAGGCCCGGCTGGAGGCGCAGGAGGCGCTCGACGACCCGCTGGTGATGGCCGGGCGGCGGCTGTCCGGGGAGGCGTTCGCGGGCGAGGTCACGGAGGTCGTCATGGCGTACGGCGAGGGCAAGCGGCCCAGCCCGCGCCCGCTGGTCACCGTCCGCACGGACGACCGCCCGCACCTGGGCGAGCGGGCGAAGGTGTACCGCTCGCTGGGCGGGAAGCCGCAGGCCGCGGAGTACGTCGGGGAGGAGGGCGAGGGCCTCCTCGTGCTGCGGATCGTCGACAAGATGGGCCGTGGCAAGGAGCCCGAGCCCGGTTCCGTGCCCGAGAAGGGCGACCGGCTCTGCTTCACGCTGTTCGAGCACGACCAGCGCGGCGGCGCCAAGCTGCCCGACCCGGAGCAGACCCCGTGGACGCACGGCGGGCCGCCCGGTGAGGAGACGGCCGTGCCGGAGACGGCCGACCCCGTGACCGAGGAGGACATCCTGTGACGGCGCCGGTCCTCGACCCCGGTGCGGCGGCGGCCCGCGCCACCGACGCGATCCTCCACGACACCCTGCACGGCACCGAACAGGGCGTGGTCGTGGACTCTCCGCCCGGTGCCGGCAAGTCGACGCTGGTCGTGCGGGCGGCGCTGGAGCTCGCCGACGCCGGGCGTCCGCTGATGGTGGTCGCGCAGACCAACGCGCAGGTCGACGACCTGGTGCTGCGGCTCGCCGAGAAGAACCCCGAGCTGCCCGTCGGCCGGCTGCACAGCAGCGACACGGACGCGTACGACAAGGCGCTGGACGACCTGCCGCAGGTGCGGAAGTCGGCGAAGGCGGCGGACCTGGCCGGGATCCCCGTCGTGCTGTCCACCGCCGCGAAGTGGGCGCACGTCAAGGTGGACGAGCCATGGCGGCACGCGATCGTCGACGAGGCGTACCAGATGCGCTCGGACGCGCTGCTCGCCGTGGCCGGGCTGTTCGAGCGGGCGCTGTTCGTGGGCGACCCGGGTCAGCTGGACCCGTTCGCGATCGTGGGCAGTGAGCAGTGGGCGGGGCTGTCGTACGACCCCTCGGCCTCGGCGGTGACGACGCTGCTCGCGCACAATCCGGAGCTGCCGCAGCACCGCCTGCCGGTGTCCTGGCGGCTGCCGGCCTCGGCCGCGCCCCTGGTCTCGGACGCCTTCTACCCGTACACGCCGTTCCGCAGCGGCACGGACCACGGTGACCGCGGTCTCTCCTTCGCGGTCCCGTCGGACGGCTCCGGCCCCGACCGGGTGATCGACGAGGCGGCGGAGTCGGGCTGGGGCCTGCTGGAGCTGCCCGCCCGGCACACCCCCCGTACCGACCCGGAGGCGGTACGGGCGGTGGCGACCGTCGTACGGCGGCTGCTGGACCGGGGCGGCGCGGCGACGTCGGAACGCTCACCGGACCCCGCCCCGCTGACCGCCGACCGGATCGCGGTCGGCACGGCACACCGGGACCAGGCGGCGGCGGTGCGGGCCGCGTTGGCGGAGCTCGGGGTGTCCGACGTCACCGTCGACACCGCGAACCGTCTGCAGGGCCGGGAGTTCGACGTCACGGTGGTCCTCCACCCGCTCTCCGGCCGCCCCGACGCCACCGCCTTCCACCTGGAGACGGGCCGCCTGTGCGTCCTGGCCTCCCGGCACCGCCAGGCCTGCATCGTGGTGTGCCGCTCCGGCGTGAGCGACCTCCTCGACGACTACCCCTCCACGGAACCGGTCCAGCTCGGCACGGTCGTGAAGTTCCCGGACGGCTGGGAGGCCAACCACGCGGTCCTGGCCCACCTCGCGAAACACCGGGTGGTCTGGCAACCCTGACCGCAGCCGACGGGGCCGTCCTGT